>DAICZK010000067.1 GCA_027311185.1 Sulfuriferula sp. | reverse complement strand
GCAAAATCCCAACCCTCACCGGTTGGGATTTTTTTTCGTGACTCTGCGTAATCTTGCGGACTGATATAGCGTCCCCACAACCCCATTCCGCACCGTTTCCACTCTCTCCGGGCCATTCTTCTCTCCACCTGCGATCTCCGCGTGTGACCCGAAGTCCGCAAAGACCGTAAACTACCTCAAATTAGATCAATCAGTTACGCGCGGGCGAATCAAGCGGTTGGATGGCGGCATTGGGTAGCAGAGGAAACCATTGTCCTTGAGTTTGGTGGGCATTTCGTTACTTTCCAGACGCCGGTGACCTTATTACTGCTCCAACAACGCCCTTTTCAGCAGCCAGTACTAACGCTGCACATACACGCGAACATGATCGTAACGACCCGATTCGTCTTCTGCAGTGATGTCGTGCTCGCCAGGTTCAGCGAGCGTCAGAATGGCTTTATTGTCCTGTGATGAAACAGCGAACTGGCGGTCATCGAGCATCCAGTGAACTGTCGTTTCGGCGCCACGTGCGGACAGTACCAGTGTCAAAGCTGCGTCGCCATTACCGCTACGCAGGCGTTCTCCGTCGATTGCGCCGACAATATGCAGCGCTTCGGTTTCACGTGCGTGACAGCCTGCTGCCCAAGCCGGCGACCGACCGGTATTCAAATTAGCGCGATCGAGCCAGGGTTCCAGCAGGTTCGGCCAGCGTGCGATGCGACGCAATTCAGTCGGACCGTGGCTGCACTCATCTGTTACACGCAAACCGCTGGCGCGATCAACCAACACGGTTTGCACTGCGTCTGCACCCGTGCGGTCGGGCAAGGTAGGCGGTGCCAGACCGTTGAGCAACCAGGCACTGCGGCGCATCAGGCACAGTGATGCGTCATCCACACCTTCGCGGCGGCCGAGTGGCCAACAAATGTTGGCCCGACCGACACTAGCGGGCGGCTGATGCTGCATCCGACCACGAGGCAGTCCGGCAAATATCTGCATCAACAGCGGTTCGGCGACGCTGGCACCAAAAAACCCCGGATTGGCGGTGCCATCCGGGCGACCGACCCAGACGCCGACCGTGTAATGATCGTTGACACCAATCGCCCATGCATCCCGGAACCCATAACTGGTGCCGGTTTTCCAGGCAACTCCCGGAATCTCGCCGCGCTCGAATCCTGCCTGTCCACCACCTGAAGCCAAAATGTCACGCACGATGAATGCAGCACCCGCGCTCATCATGCGCCGTTCAATGCGCGGTTCATCGTCAGCGTAACGTGGCTTGCCAGCGATGCCGCGATGGGCAAGCGCACGGTATGCGCCGACCAATTGCGCCAGTGTCGTAGCGCCACCACCCAGAATGACACTCAGATTTGGCTTGGCGCCCGGCGGCATGACGAATTCGACGCCACCGGACTGCAGGTGCGAAACAAAGTAGGTGGCACCCAATCGATCAAGCATATCGACTGCAGGCACGTTAAGCGACTGTACCAGTGCTTCGGAAACACTGACCGCGCCGTGAAAGCCATCTTCGAAGTTGGACGGATCGTAGCCGTGAAAAGACTGTGGAGCATCCACCATCAAAGATTCGCTGTCGATCAACCCATCGTCAAGCGCCAAGCCATAGAGAAACGGCTTCAAGGTTGACCCCGGCGAGCGCCGTGCGTGCACCATGTCGATATAGCCACTGCGCTGCATGTTGGCATAGTCTGCCGAACCGGCATAAGCGATGACGCCCAGCGTATCGTTATCCATGACCATAGCAGCAATCGACATCGATTTGGGGAATGAAGATACACGCTGCAACAGCAGACTGGCCAGATTGTCCTGGGTATCCGGGTCGATGGCTGTGTCAATTCGCGTCCAACCCGGATGGCTGCGTTTGAGACGCTCGGCAAGCAAGGGGGCGAGCATCGGTTCACGCAGCGGAAGCGCTACGATCGGATCGCGCAACGCATCGACAATGGTTTGCCTGTCCCAGACGCCAACCATGCGGCGCAACACTTTGTCACGCGCGACACGTACGTGTTCGGGAAACCGGTCGGGGCGCAGCAGCGACGGCGCTTGCGGCAACACGGTGAGCATCGCGGCATCGGCAGCCGACAAACGGCTGCTGGAATGACCAAGATAGGCGCGACTGGCTGCTTCGACCCCTTCGATAATGCCCCCCATGGGTGCGTAGTTTAGATAGATTGTCAAAATCTGGCGCTTGGAGTAATGCATTTCCAATTGCAGTGCCCTGAGCATCTGGTGCAATTTGCCCAAGAGGGTATGAGGTTTCGGATCGATGATACGCGCTACCTGCATGGTGAGCGTAGATGCGCCCGACACCACGTGTCCGTAGCGCAGGCGTTGCCACACTGCGCGTGCCAACGCCAACGGATTGACGCCCGGATGCCACCAGAAAGTGCGATCCTCGTAATGCAGCAACGCCTGGATATAGCGCGGAGAAACCTGGTCCGGCGTGATGGCATCACGCCAGACATGATCTCCGTCGGGGAAAACGCGCATCGGCGTACCGTCACGGGCGACCACGAGCACGCTGCCGCCGGTCTTGCCGCCCGGCACAGGCAACGGAAATACGCGGTCCAGAATAAAGACGAACGCGACGGCGCAGGTGAGCAGCCAAAACATGCGCAACCAAACCGACTGGCGCCACGGCCACGCCAGCCAATACCGGATGCCTCGCCTCATTGTGCCGTCGATGGTGTATCCGCTTCGGATTTGACCGGTTTCGTCTGTTCGTTCGGGTTGACGATGGTCAGCATTGAAGGCTTACTATCGTCGACCACGTTCTCATTGTACATATCCTCGGCGTGCACGCCCGGCATGACGAATTGCCCGGGTGTGACCACACGCGCCTGATAGAACAGCTTGACCGGGTCGCTGCTGTTCCAATATATGCTGCCGAGGCGCAACGCCACAGCAAACCGGTCGTCGCGAAATTCGACGTGCATGATGTTGGGATCATGCATCGCCGCTTCCGCATCGACGTCGGCAAACTTGACATCGCTCAGACGGCTATCCTTGACCAGATTGAAATTCTCGATTTCCAGCCCGGCAGGCACGCGATCAACAACCATGGCAGTGGCGGTCTGATAGTCGTGTGCCGGCCAGACATCGACCTCCACGATCACTGTTTCGCCAACCTTGAGCGGGCGATCTCCGATCACGGAGCCATCCGGTTGATAGAGCGTACGATCGAGCTGGAAATCTCCGGTGGAAGTCGGCGCATCCCGGGACACGCCAGCCACGGTTTCCATCACGTACAGCTTTTCATTGCTGTGGTTCACAAGTCTGGTCGTCGCCAATTCCAACGGATTGACACCCACCACCAACGAAGCTTTGCCATCGATGTTACGTGTCGTATTGCGGTCGCTGATTCCTACCTGCCAAGCGGAACCGCCGTTACCCAGGCTTTGTACGGCCATGAACACGGCCATCTGTTCCTGGGTGTCGAGGAAGTAGCTGCCGCGCAACTTGTCAGCCAATTGCGCAAGCCACTGGTCGGTACCGGGAACCTTGACGCCATATTGTTGCGCAAGCGCATAGGATTCGGCATGTCGCGGATTTCGCTGCCATAGTCAGCGATCCACCAAATCCAGCTCCACCAATCATGGCTACGCGATATGTCGCCACGGTCGGTGGTGACGGCTTCCTTGAACAATGTCTGGGCACGATCGCTGTCGCCCATCAATTTGAAAGCGATCCCCAATTCCATTTTGGACAATGACGTTCTCATCCATTGACGGCGGTCATATAAATCGCGCATCGCCGACATTGGCGCACGGTTGGCCCGCGCCAGCACGAAAGATTCGAAAGCCAGTGCTTCTGGTGTCCGCGACAGATCATGATATGCAAGCGAATTCGCGATGAGATTGCGTACTCGAAGCGGTTGCGGCTTGTTGGCATCCGTACCCGCAATGCCCGCATCGCCATCCTGCAAGTCGCGTAGCAGGTAATCCATTGCTTTCTGGTACATGGAATCCGGCACAGTAAAACCTTGGCTGCGTGCATCCTGCATAAACGCAGTCGCATAGGCGCTGGGCCAGCTTTCGATATCATTCTCGCCCCCCCAAAGGCTGAACCCGCCACTGCGCGACTGCATTGCGGCCAGCTTGGACATGACGCGGTCGATAATGTTGGCGCGCCCGAGTCTGGTATACGGCGTCAAGTCATAGCGTTGCGCCATGGCCTCGTCGATGAACAGATAAGGATACGCACCGCTCACCGTTTGTTCGACGCAACCATACGGGTATTGCAGAAGCCCCTTGATGACACGCTTGAGATCGATCGGTGGCCGGTCAGACACCACCAGATGCGATGTCATCGTACCGGGGTAAAGCGAGGCAATCCCGGTAGCATCGAGTTGCAGCGTCGCTTTTGGGTTGATGACGTGATAAGTGTTGTACTGGCGTGGCGACCACGGTGCTTCAACTTCGAGCGGAAAATCGCGATCGATGCGAATACCATCGCCATCGACATGAACATGCATGTGGTGCAGGCCGGGCGAAGACCCTGCCGTCAGGCCGACCGACAAGGTGGTGCGTTCCAGCTGAGGCAAAGTCAGGCTGCGCACGCCATTGGCAATATTCAAGGCATTGTCGCCACTGACAAGCACTTTGAGGTGTTGGGTTATTCCAGAAAGGTTATGCAAGTCGAGCGCCAGTGTTGCTTTGTCGCCAAAAGCAATGAAACGCGGCGTATTGAGCTCGACGATCAACGGGGCTGCCACGACCATGTCGCGTTCACCAGAACCAAAACGATCCGGTGCAGCGACGACCGCCATGAGCCGTACCTTGCCGTTAAAATCCGGAATTCGGACCGGAATAGTGACATTGCCGCGGGCATCAAGCGTCACCGGACCACGAAATACGTCGATCAGTTTTATCTTTTGCTGTGTGTGCGGCTTGGCGCGCGTGCCCTTGTCACCGCCGAACGCAAGCGTACCCGGCACGCCCGCCATTTTTTCGATCAGACGACCATAGTTGTCGTGCTGATCCGCGCCATAGCGCAACTGGCCGAAGAAAAACTGCCATGGATCAGGAGTTTTGAACTGAGTGATGTTGAGAATGCCGACATCGACCACCGATAAGGTAACCACAGCGTGCTGGCCGGCTGCGCCGGGTACCGAAACGTGTAACGGAACCATCGTTTCCGGCTTGATTTTGTCCGGTGCTGCGATGGTCACTGCCAGACGCCGGTCTTCGCGATCCAACGACAACGGAATCAGCCCCACCGCGCGCGTTGGCGTAATGGTGTCGCCCTCGTTGCCGGGGCGCAACGCCGACACGCCGATGTACAGATCATGACGCTTCCATTCCGGAGAAACCGGAATATCAACGACCTGACGATCGCTGTCGATCGTGATGCGCTCGCTCCACAGCACGTGGTCGGCTTCCACCGTCACGATGGCCTGACCATGATGCGGCGCCATGACCGTGAGCTTGGCCGTTTCGCCGCCGCGATAGCTTTTCTTGTCCAGCATGAGGCCAACGTGATCCGGCCGCTGACCGAGTTCGCTTTGCGTTTCGTCCCAACTCCAGCCAGCCTGAAAACGATAGCGCAAGGTAAGATGGGTGGCAGGGTCCGAAATTTCCAGCCGATAACTACCATATTTCAGGGGTAAATGCAGTCTGGCATGGCCGCTCCGGTCAATGCTGACCGAAGTGGTCTCAACCGGTTCGTCAGTCTCGTCATAAGTTTCCATCCAACCGCGATCATTGTCCATGTGCCAGAAATAGTCGCGATTCTCCCGGATCAACCGCACCGGCAAACCGGCTTCGGTCTGAACATGACCATCTGTATCGACCCGCGTCACCTCGAATTCTGCGGTACCGTCTTCGGCCACGTAATCACCGAACAGCGGACGCACGGCGATCATTGCCTTCGCAGGCCAGATTGTGCGCGAAATGCTCTGCACCAGCGGTCGCCCGCCATTTTCGAGCAAGGTGAACGTCGCCTTGACGTCGTAGGGCGTCTGCACACCGGTTTCCTTGGGCAAACTGACGGCCACTTTGCCTGCGCCGGCTTGATCCAGTGTGGTATCGTCGGGCGAAGCAATCTTGATTGCCTTGGCGTCGACGTCGCCGAAGACATATCCTGCGAGTTTATCGGGGAACGGGTTGGAATCCGGCTTGAGCGTGGCCTCGGTGAGCAGGCGATTCCCGGCTGCCGGCGCGCCGAACAGATACGCACCATGCACAACGACATTAAACGTATCACCAAATGCGAGCGATTGCTGATCGCTGGCAAGATCCATTTTCATGCGCTGGGGCACAAATTCTTCAACGTGAAAGTTCATCACGCCGCCAGGCACCTTGTCAGCCGGATCAGCGCGCAACGCCAGCGACCACATGCCCGTCGGCGCATCCTCCGGCAATTCGATGATCTCATGGAAATAACCGGAATTGGACGGATCGGGGCGCCAGTTGGAAACAAATTGCTTGCGCCCGTCCGCACGGAGCAACGTCGCCTGGATCGATGGCGCGGATACCGGCCGACCGTCGGCATCGCGTTCCAGCACCGACACCTCAATCTGCTCGCCGGGCCGATACAGATCGCGCCCGCTATAGGCAAACAAACGCACTGGCCGGTAAGCATCCCCGGTAATCGGAAACTCGGACAAATCGAGCGCCGGTTCGTGCAAAGCGATCACGGAAATTTGGCCTGCCTTGCTGGCAAGCAGCACACGTGCCTTGGCTGGTCGCTCGGCAAAGGCAATGTGCCCGTCACCATCTGTCGTTGCTTGCGAAAGCGTCACCCCTTGCTGGTCGAGCCAACTGACCTGAGCGCCCGATACCGCCTTGCCGTCCAGCAATGAGCTGACGAACACATCTGCGGATTTGTCGAACTCGCGCAACGTGACGCCCAGATCGCTGACATAAAAATAAGTCGTTGCCAACTGCCAGTCGAAATGCCCCGGGCGATTCATGACGGCGACATAAACCCCCGGCTGAGAGAGTTCCTTGATGGATTCGACCGGCAAAAAAGTCACATTGCGCCGGTTTTTGCGCGGATCGGTCAGAAAGCGGCCATGGTATACGCTCTGCGCGATATCCTGCAGAGAATTCAGCACACCATTCGAAACCTGTCCGTGCAGATCAATATGTGCGGTATCGGGTCGCCACCACCAGCGCCGCTGATTCGTCTGTGCCGCCGGAGCATCGGGATCACTGGCACCCGCTGGCGGCGCATTGATCACACGCTGCAGGAAAGCCGGAAGTTTGTCGGGCATTACCCGCAGAAATTCGACATCGACTTCTCCGACATTTTCCGTAACGACCGGCAAGCCACCGTTCTGGTTGGCCGCAAGCACCATGCCATTGCTGGCGAAACTGGCTGTCGGTTCGATTGCCACGGTATGGATGGAATAACGCGCTGACTTGCCCAAGATCTTGCCGTCACGATCGCGCAATTCGGCATGAACGACCACAACATAACGTG
>DAICZK010000066.1 GCA_027311185.1 Sulfuriferula sp. | reverse complement strand
ACGTTGGGCTGCCACAGTTCGCGGCGCGGCTCGCCGGGCAGGGGTTCGAAATACAGCGTCAGGCCCGAATCAGTCCTGCCATGCAGCAAATGGCGGCGCAGGGGCTGAATCTGCCTTATCACGAGAAAGACCAGATGGGGCTCAGGCTGATAGACGCGACCGGCGCCACGCTGTTCGAGAGTCTCATTCCGCAACGCGTGTATCCCGATTTTAATGCGATCCCGCCTGTGTTGCGCAACAGCCTGCTGTTTATCGAAAACCGCGATCTGCTCAAACCGGATGCTCCGCTGCGCAACCCGGCGGTGGAATGGAGCCGTCTTGCGCAAGCCGTGCTCGACAAGTTCGAGCAGTGGCTCAATCCGGCTCATGTCGTTCCTGGCGGCAGCACGCTGGCGACGCAGATTGAAAAATATCGTCATTCCCGCGACGGGTTGACATTGACGGTGCAGGATAAATGGCAGCAAATGGCCTCGGCCTCGGTGCGCGCCTATCTGGGCGGCGAAAATACGCTGGCGGCGCGGCAGCGGCTGGTGCTGGATTATCTTGATACTGTTCCCTTGTCGGCAGCCCCCGGTTTCGGCGAAGTGATTGGTTTGCCCGACGCATTATGGGCCTGGTATGGCCTCGACTATCACGCCGTCAGTCGGCTATTGGCGGCGGGCCGGGCCGACGCTGCGACAGGGTACGCCTACAAGCATGCGCTGTCGTTATTGATCGCGCAGCGCAAGCCATCCTATTATCTCAATATGAATCACCCGGCGCTGGAGGCGCTGACTAATAGCCATCTGCGCCTGCTGGCGCGGGCCGGCATCATCAGCCCGGCGTTGCGCGATGCGGCGTTGCGCGCGCCGCTGACATTTAATATTCAGAAGTCGACGCAAAATCGCGATTTCGTTGCACAGAAGGCGGCCAATGCATTGCGGGTGAAATTGGCGAGTCTGCTGGGGGTGCCGCGACTGTACGACGTCGATCATCTGGATCTGACCGTCGATACCACGCTCAATGCCGAGGCGCAACAGGCGGTGACCCGGTTTCTGTTGAGTCTGAACAGCGCGGCGGGGACCGCCGACCTGGACGTATACGGAAGAAATCTGCTCACGCGGGAAAATGATCTGAGTAAAATCGTCTACAGCTTTACCTTGTATGAAATCGCGCCGCAGGGCGCCCTGCTGCGGATACAGGCTGACAACCTGAACCAGCCGTTCGACATTAACAAAGGCGCGAAGCTGGATCTCGGATCGACGGCCAAACTGCGCACGCTGATCACCTATCTGGAAATCGTCAGCGCGCTGCATCAGCAATATCAGAATTGGTCGACCACCCAGCTGGCGGCCGCTGCCGCCGCCTACAACGACCCGATTTCAAGCTGGGCGGCCAATTATTATCTTCACAGCCAGGACAAATCGCTGCTGTCTATGCTCAATGCGGCGATGGACAGGCATTATTCGGCGAGCACGTCGACGGTCTTTTTTACCGGCGGTGGTCTGCATCGTTTCGTCAATTTCGATAAGAACGAAGACTCGCGTAATATGGATTTGTGGGAGGCTACGCGCAATTCCGTCAACCTGGTCTACATACGGCTGATGCGCGATATTACGCGCTATTACATCGCGCAAAGCCCCGGGATCGCGGGGGACATCCTGAAAGACGCAGATAATCCGGCGCGGCGCGGCTACCTGGAGCGTTTTGCGGACCGCGAAGGCCGGGAATTTTTGCTGCGTTTTTACAAAAAATACCGTGGCAAGACTGCGCAGCAGATGGGCGACATGTTGCTCGACGAGGTTCGTCCCACGGCTTATCGCCTGGCCGCCGCCTATCGCTACCTCTCGCCTACGGCGTCGGAGGACGAGCTAGGACAGTTCTTGCGCGCGCGCGAGGGAACCGGCGCGCAACTCGATGATAGAATGCTGTCGAAACTGTATCGCGAATCCGCGCCAGGAGCGTATTCGCTGGCCGATTTGGGTTATGTTGCGCAGGTTCATCCGCTGGAGCTTTGGCTGGTGCGTTTTTTACGTTCGAATCCGGGGGCGACTTTTGCAGATGCGGTGGCAGCTAGTCGCGATCAGCGTATCGCGGTTTACAACTGGCTGTTCAAGACCCGCCGAAAGAATGCGCAGGACTGGCGCATCCACAGCTTGCTCGAAGTGGAGGCGTTTGCAAAAATCCATCAGGACTGGAAGCGCCTGGGTTATCCTTTCGACAGCCTGGTGCCGTCTTACGCGACGGCGATCGGCACCTCAGCCGACCGCCCTGCGGCGCTGGCGGAGTTGATGGGCATCTTAGTCAATAACGGCGTTAAATTACCCGATGTGGCTATAGAGAAACTACGGTTTGGCGCAGACACGCCCTACGAGACAGTATTCGTGCGCCGGCCGCCGCAAGGCGAGCGTTTGCTGCCCGCGGCGCTCACTCAGGTTGTGCGCCGGGCCTTGCGCGCGGTGGTGGAAGACGGTACCGCGCGGCGGCTGCGCGGCGCGTTCCGGGACAGCAACGGCAATCTTATTGCGGTAGGAGGAAAAACCGGCACAGGCGATGATCGTTTTGACACTTTCGACGCAAGCGGTAATGTGCTAACGTCTCGGTTTGTCGACCGCACGGCAACCATGGTATTTTTTATCGGCGACCGGTTTTTTGGTACGATGACGGCGATAGTGCGTGGCGAGGCAGCCGCGAACTACAGTTTTACCAGTGCGCTAGCGGCACAATTGATTAAGGAAATGAGTCCCTTGTTAACTCCGGTATTAACGTCATTGAATACGGCGCCTCCGGAGGCCGACCCAGCGGTTGAAGCCGACACGGCAACACCTGGTTTATCCGGCGCAAGCCGTCCTGTTCCCGCGTCGGGAACGGCATTAGTCGTCGAATCCCATGCCCCGCGCGACGGCGGGGCGCACTAGTTTGGCGGACACTATGCAATTGCTGGCTTTTGGTATCAATCATCAAACCGCACCGCTGCAGATTCGGGAGCAGGTGGCGTTCCATGCCGAGCGTCTGGAGGCGGCGTTGCGCGAGTTCGTGCAGACTGGAACGGTGAAAGAAGCGGCGATCCTGTCGACATGCAACCGTACCGAGGTGTATTGCAATGCCGTCGATCACGGTGCGGCGCTGGACTGGCTGGCCCATTATCACCAGATGAGCCGCCTTAGCATTGACCCCTATCTTTATACTTTGCCCAATACGCAGGCGGCGCGACATGCCTTCCGCGTTGCCTCCGGGCTCGACTCCATGGTACTGGGAGAAACGCAGATACTGGGGCAGATGCGGCAGGCGGCCAAGGTCGCCGAGCAGGCAGGTACGCTCGGTACCGTCTTGCACAAGCTATTTCAGCAAACCTTCGCAGTAGCGAAAGACGTGCGCACATCCACCGAAATCGGCGCGAGTTCGGTGTCCATGGCTGCCGCTGCTGTGCGCTTGGCGGAACGGATATTTCCCAGCATCCCCGAGCAGAGCGTGCTCTTTATAGGCGCAGGGGAAATGATCGAACTGTGCGCCGCGCACTTCGGCGCTCGTCATCCCAAACACATGCTGGTGGCGAATCGCACGGTTGCGCGCGCGCTGGCGCTGGCTGACCGTTATCAGGGTGCGGCGATTTCGCTGAGCGAGTTGCCCGAGCATCTGGCCAATTACGATATTGTCATCACCAGTACGGCGAGCCCGTTGCCGATACTAGGCAAGGGCATGGTCGAGCGCGCGTTGAAGATGCGGCGCCACCGGCCGATGTTCATGCTGGATCTGGCCGTGCCGCGCGATATCGAGACCGAGGTGGGCGAGTTGTCCGACATATTCCTCTATAGCGTCGACGATCTGGGCAGCATCGTGCAGCAGGGCTTGAGCAATCGCCAATCGCAGGTGAGCCAGGCCGAAGTGATCATCGAGAACAGCGTGCAGCAGTTTTCGCACTGGCTCGAGACCCGGGCGGTCGTGCCGACCATACGCAGTTTGCGCGACCACGCCGAACAGGTGCGCCGCCATGAAGTCGAGCGCGCGCTCAAGCTCTTAGCCCGGGGAGAATCGCCCCAGCAGGTGCTGGAAATGTTATCGCGTAGCCTGACCAACAAATTTTTGCATCATCCTACCCACGCACTTAATCACGCCAGCGACGTCGAGCGCCATGAAATGATAGAATTGTTATCGCGGCTTTACGCGCCTCACTCAGAATGAAACCCTCCCTGTTGAACAAACTCGCTCAGTTGACCGAGCGTCTGGAAGAAATGGATCGTCTGCTGGCTGTTGAAACTATCGTCGACGATATGGACAATTATCGCAAACTGACCCGTGAGCATGCCGAGATTTTGCCGGTCGTCAGCTTGTACCGTGCTTATGCCGAAACCGAAGCCAACCTTGCCAACGCCACCGACATGCTGGCGGATGTCGAGATGAGAGAGCTGGCGGAACTGGAGATCAGCGACAGCAAAGCACGTCTATCAGATCTGGAGGCCCGGTTGCAGGCGGCGCTGCTGCCCCGGGACGCCAATGACGAGCGCAACGTTTTCGTCGAAATCCGCGCTGGTACTGGCGGCGATGAGTCCGCGCTGTTTTCGGCGGATTTGTTACGCATGTATCTGCGCTATGCCGAACGGCAGCGCTGGAAGGTGGAGCTTATTTCCGAGAGCATGAGCGAACTGGGCGGCTATAAGGAAGTCATCGTCAAAATCATCGGTCGCGGGGTTTATTCGCGGCTCAAGTTCGAATCGGGCGGACATCGCGTGCAGCGCGTTCCGGCGACGGAGACCCAGGGTCGCATCCATACTTCCGCTTGTACTGTCGCGGTGATGCCGGAGGCCGATGAGGTCGCCGACGTCAATCTGAACCCCGCGGATCTGCGCATCGATACTTATCGCGCCAGCGGCGCGGGCGGGCAGCATATCAACAAGACGGATTCCGCAGTGCGCATTACGCATATTCCTACCGGTATCGTGGTCGAGTGTCAGGACGACCGTTCGCAACACAAAAATAAGGCCCAGGCGCTGTCCGTGTTGGCGGCCAGAATCAAGGACAAGCAAACGCGCGAGATCGCGGCAAAAGAAGCCGCCACGCGTAAATCGCTGGTGGGCAGCGGCGACCGTTCCGAACGCATACGCACCTACAATTTTCCTCAGGGCCGCATTACCGATCACAGAATCAATGTCACTCTTTACAAGATCGACGCCATCATGGATGGTGACCTCGACGAGCTGCTGGCCGCCTTGGCCAGCGAATACCAGGCCGAACTGCTGGCGGCAATTGGTGAGTAACATCGGCGAGTTGCTGCGGCGATATCAGGCGCGGCTTGCGCTGGTTTCCGGCATGACTGCCGCTGACGCGCGTTTTGAAGTTCATCTGCTGATGGCGCGGGTCTTGCAGGTCAATCGCGCGTGGCTGGCCGCACATGGCGACGAACAATGTGCACCGGCCGCGCTCGCGCAGTATCAGGACTGGCTGGAGCGGCGTTTGCAGGGCGAACCTATCGCGTATATCTTCGGCGAAAAAGAGTTCTTTGGGTTGCTATTAGCGGTTAACGCCGACGTGCTCATCCCGCGTCCGGAAACCGAACTGCTGGTCGAACTGGCGCTGGCGCGAATGCCGGTCGGCCGGATGTTGCGCGTGCTCGACCTGGGCACCGGCAGTGGCGCCATCGCGCTCAGTCTGGCGAAAATCCGGCCCGATACTCAATTGCTCGCCGTGGATGCGAGCGCCGAGGCCTTGCAGGTCGCGCGGGACAACGCCCGGCGGCTACAGTTGCCGAATGTCGAGTTTGTGCAAAGCGATTGGTGGCGGCGGGTGCCTGTCGCGCCGAAGTTCGACTTGATAGTCAGCAATCCGCCGTACATTGCCGCGGGCGACCCGCATCTGCAGCAGGGCGATTTGCGCTACGAACCGCCGCATGCGCTGTTAGCAGGGGCGGAAGGGCTGGACGATTTGCAGGTGATTATCGCGGCGGCGCCGTATTATCTGGCGGCGGGCGGCAGTTTGCTGCTGGAGCACGGTTACGAACAGGGCGGCATAGTACTAAGCTTGCTTGAACGAGCGGGTTTTAGCGCGGTGGTTACGCATCGCGATCTGGCCGGTCAGGAACGGGTCAGTGTGGGTATGGCAACAACGAACCGACCGGCGGATGCGGCGCCTTGATGGGCTAACCGCAGCCGCTAATCGGATAAGCTCGGATAAGCCGCTATTTGAGTAAACCGTATGCGCAGTTAATCCCGGTTACCCGCCAGCGCCATGAGCAGGTTGAGCAGGTTGACGAAGATATTGTAAATATCCAGGTAAATCGACAGGGTCGCCATGACGTAGTTGGTTTCGCCGCCGTGGATGATCCGGCTTACGTCATAAAGCAGGTAACCTGCAAATATCATGATCGCGATAGCCGAGATCGCGAGCGAGGCAGCAGGCACCTGAAAGAAAATATTGGCAATGGAAGCCAGTATCAGCATGACCAGACCGACGAACAGAAACTTGCCCAGAAAACTGAAATCTTTCTTGGTTACCGTGGCAATGGTGGCGAGCGTCAGGAAGATCGCGCCGGTGCCGCCTGCCGCCATGCCGATGAGCTGTGCGCCATTGCGAAAATGCAGCGCCGCTTGCAGTATGGGGCCCAGCATCAGACCGAAGAACAGTGTCGCGGTCAGTAACAGAACCACGCCCAGACTGTTGTTGCGGTTGGCCGAGATTCCCATGAACATGCCGAACATGACTGCCAGCATCCCTATCATCGACAGGAACGGATGCTGCGCCATGAAGCTGAAATTAAGGCTCATGCCCATCCAGGCGCCGATGACGGTAGGGATCATGGTCAGTCCCAGCATCATGTAGGTATTGCGCAACACCTTCTGCTGGCTGGATACGAGTTGAGCGGAACTGTTTAAAAGCTGTAATTCGGGTTGCATAGTTACCTCACATTAAAAACAAACACATGTTGTAGACTATAGCAGATCGGTTAAAGTTGCAAGACAAGTATGGGAAATGTCAGGTTTAACTGAAGGCGCTCAGGTTTTGTGAATTTTAACCGTTAATCTGCATAGGTTGATGATTTTTTTTGGTCGGCATATCGCGTCGTTCGGGGCGATATTCACATGGCGGCAAGGACAGGTTGACGATGGAAGCGGAAATAAGCGGCATCGACGGGTGGGTGAAATTTCTCCAGACAGCTGAAATTCCCATGCTCAAAAGAACCGCGCGGTCTCTGGCGCTATTGCAGGCAGATATCGATCGGGTCAGCGTGCGTGCCGTGACCGAAGAAGTGACCCACGATCCCTTGCTGACGGTCACGTTGTTGCGGTATTTGCAGCAACACAAGCGTAACACGCAGTTAAACGAAGTTGTGCAGATAGAGCAGGCGTTGCTCATGCTGGGGATGCAGACCTTTTTCGACAAGGTGCGGCCCGTGTTGACCATCGAGAGCATGCTGGCCGGACGGGTCGCGGCAATGACGGGTTTGCTGCACGCGGTACAGCG
>DAICZK010000065.1 GCA_027311185.1 Sulfuriferula sp. | reverse complement strand
GCGGCATGAGCTTCCTTTGTTAACCCGCATTTATGTGGCTCAGGGGTAGTTTTGAAACAACTGGATACGAGCATGCTCGATAAGCTGAGCGAACAAGCCCAGGCTTCGCCCCGGCTGCGCGCCAACGCGAATTTGCACGACGAGCTTGGCGACCCGATACAGCGCCTGGCGATAGCGATGGAACCCGGCACGGTGATACGTCCGCATCGTCATTTGCAGACCTGGGAATTGCTGACTGCCTTGCGCGGGCGTTTTGTCGTGCTGCTGTTC
The DNA here is from genome assembly GCA_027311185.1 of Sulfuriferula sp. Taxonomy (GTDB): domain Bacteria; phylum Pseudomonadota; class Gammaproteobacteria; order Burkholderiales; family Sulfuriferulaceae; genus Sulfuriferula. Next base: position 7,472 of record DAICZK010000065.1, on the reverse strand, counting down.
GATGACAGCGGGGTCGTGACGCAAAGGGCGATTCTGGGCGAGGACTGCCAGGTGCTGGAAACGCCGGCCGGGGTCTGGCACGGTGTGTTGTCGCTCGATAGCGGAGGGGTGATTTTCGAGGTCAAGCGCGGGCCGTATCTGCCCATAGGCGGCGCCGATTTTGCGCCCGGCTACGCAAACGACGACGCGGCGCAAGGCAGCGAGTTGAATCGCTGGTATGCGCAAGCGAGGGTGGAAGATAAGTTGTGGTAAGGTCAGGCCCGAAGCTGATCGGGCCTGATTTTGCTTCGAGCGCTGCCGGTCAGGTGTAGCAGCGCAGTTTGCAGGAAAAGTTCTGCAGCGCTTCGATGCCGCTCGATTCAGCGCGGTGGCACCATTCTTCCAGCTGCTTGAGCAACTGCTCTTTGGATATGCTGGAGCGCGACCAGAGGGCCGACAGATCCTGGCGCATGGTGTAAATGAGGTCGAGATCGCGGCTCTGTTTAAGCATTTCGTTGAGCTTGAGCTTGTCGGCGTCCGCCAGGTCGGCCGCATCCAGATGCAGCCAGTGTTTGAGTTTTTTGACCATGCCGTGGTCGTCGAACAGTGGAGCTGACGACTGCAATTTGCTGACTTCGGCAGCGCAAGTGGCTTTTACCGTACGCGCGTAGCGGGTCAGGACGTCGTAGCGATGGGTGATGACCGCGTGCAGCAGATCCAGATCGCACACCGGCTTGGCGGCATTGAAGCGGGCAATGGGTGCGATTTTCTTGACTTTGGCCAGGCCGACAATTTCCATCGAGCGGATGTACAGCCAGCCTATGTCGAATTCGTACCATTTGTTGGAGAGCTTGGCCGAACTGCCGTAAGCGTGGTGGTTATTGTGCAGCTCTTCGCCGCCGATCAGTATGCCCCACGGCGATATGTTGGTGCTGGCGTCTTCGCAAGCGAAGTTGCGGTAACCCCAGTAATGCCCGATACCGTTGACTATGCCCGCCGCCGTCACCGGAATCCACGCCATTTGTACGGCCCAGATGGTCAGGCCGATAGGCCCGAACAAAATCAGGTCTATTGCCATCATCAGGTAAATGCCCTTGCCGGTCTGTTTGGTGTAGATGTTTTTTTCCACCCAGTCTTCGGGTGTACCCGAGCCGTATTTGTCCATAATGCTTTGATCCTTGCATGCGGCGCGATACAGCTCGGTGCCTTCGAACAGGACTTTCTTGATTCCAAGCACCTGCGGGCTGTGGGGATCTTCCGGCGTTTCGCATTTGGCGTGGTGTTTGCGGTGTATCGCCGCCCATTGCTTGGTAATCATGCCCGTGGTGAGCCATAACCAGAAACGGAAAAAATGGCTCGGAATTGCATGCAGTTCGAGCGCGCGGTGCGCCTGATGGCGATGCAGGTAAATGGTCACTGCGGCGATGGTAATATGGGTGAATGCCAGTGCGACCAGCACATAACCCCACCAGGGGAGATGCCCGATCAAACCGGTTGCGAATAGTGTTGTCATGATAGATGTGCCTTAATACGCCTAAATACGATCATGCGCGGCCAAAAAAGCAGCGCAGTTCGAGCCGGGTTTCGCCGAACTCAAATAGTATACCATAAGTCAAGCAATTCATTCTGTTTTGGTCGGGCCGTTCAATATTTGAATATCGCGTCGAGGATAGGGGATTTCAATACCCCGGAGCTTGAATTCGCGCCAGATTTCGAGATAAAGTTCGGAGCGCAAGCTGACTTGGCCTTCTTCCGGATCTGCAATCCAGACGATCAGTTCCAGATTGATGCCGCTGTCGGCAAATGCGGTCAGGAATACCGAGGCAGTATAGTCGTCGTTTTGCAGCACGCGCGGATGCCTGAGCGCGATTTCTTTCATGAGCGCGCTCACTTGGTCGAGATCGCTGTCGTAGCTGACCTGGATCGGCAACTTGGTGGTGACGTTGCGCTTGGTGAAGGAATGGTTAATGACGGTAGACGTGATCAGGGTTTCGTTGGGAATGATGACTTCGGTGCCGTCCAGTACGCGCAGCAAGGTATATCGGGTATTAAGCTGGCTGACTTCGCCGTAGCGGTTGTCTACCGTCACCATGTCGCCAGGGCGTATGGAGCGGTCGAGCAAGATGATGAACCCGGAAATATAATTGCTGGCGATTTTTTGCAGACCGAAACCCAGTCCTACACCGACCGCGCCACCAAATACCGATAGCACCGTAATGTCGATGCCGACCGCAGGTAGCGCGACCAGTATGCCGGCCATCAGTAACAGGGTGCGTATGGTTTTAATCAGCGCCAGGCGCAAGCTCGGGTCCATGCCGGTGGTGCGCAGCAACTGGGTTTCGACGATCTGCGCCATCCAGAGCGCGCCGATGATCGCGATAGCGACGACAACAATGGCCTCCAGGGCAAGGAACAGCGAAAAATGGTGGTTCCCAGACTCGAACGATACATTGTCGAGTATCGAGTCAATTACCGGGAACAGGCCGGTGATATGAAGCGCGAATCCAATCCAGATCGTCCACGCGATGTAGCGTTCCCATACCTTGATCGAGGTATTGTTTTTAAAGACATTGCGCAGCATGTAAACCAGTATCCGGATTAACGCAAGCGCGGCCAGCAAAGGTACGGCAATGTTGAGCAGGTGCACTTCATGGTCGGGCTGCAGCAGGTTGCGCCCAAGCGCGACGAAGAACAGTGCGATCAACGGAATGCCGATGTGGTTTACTGTGGTCCGGCCGATGGGCCAGCCTGCCTCTTTCTCCGCAACATAGTTGCCGAGCAACCGCATCAGCCCCCAGCTTGCCAGCCCGCATACCAACAGCACGCCGACCTGCCATAACAGGCCGGTCTGGTGCGATTCTCTGAGCAAATGCGTAATCAGGTTTTGCAGATCGATTGGTTTAGCCGTCATAGGGTTAGCCAAGAAACGAAGGGGAGTGAACAGGGTCGATGATAACTCAGGAAAAGTCCGGGCGCGAATGTCATATGATCAACAAAAACATCTGCGGACGAAAAAATAGATATACCGGTCGACGGCGGCGGCACGCTGATAGAACTTTCAGCATAACATATTGTACAGAGCGATCATAGCTGGGCTTCGAGCACCGCCGCGAAAAAACCGTCGGTGCCGTGGTCGGCGGGGTTGAGGCGCAGATATTCGCCCGTATTCAGATCGATTTTCTGTTCACTGAGTACATCGGCCGCGTTTTTGAGGCGGAAGCGGGGGTTGAGCGCGAGAAATGCCGTGACGATGTCTTCGTTTTCCTCGGGCAGCAGGCTGCACGTGGCGTAAACCAGACGCCCGCCCGGCTTGACCAGCTTGCTCGCCGCAGCGAGGATGCTCGCCTGTTTTTGCGTCAGTTCGGTCACGCTAGCCGGATTCTGGCGCAGCTTCAGATCGTGATTGCGGCGCAGCGTGCCCAGCCCGCTGCAGGGCGCATCGACCAGCACGCGATTGATCTTGCCGGCCAGGCGTTTGATGCGGGAGTCATTCTCGTTGCTGATCAGTTGCGGCGTGATGTTCGATAAACCCGAACGCTTAAGTCTGGGTTTGAGCTTGGTCAGCCGTTTTTCCGACACGTCAAACGCGTACAGACGCCCCGTCGAATGCATGAGCGCGCCCAGGATCAAGGTTTTGCCGCCGGCTCCGGCACAAAAATCGACGACCATTTCGCCGCGTTTGGGTGCGACCAGATAAGCCAATAGCTGGCTGCCTTCGTCCTGTACTTCAAAATGACCGGCGAGAAAAGGCCGATACTGACTGAGCGCTGGTTTGTCGGCGAGGCGTATGCCCACCGGTGAATAAGGCGTTGCGGTCGCACGCATTCCCGCTTCGTTAAGCGTCGCGAGCAGATCGTCGCGCTTGGCGAGTATGGTGTTGACGCGCAAATCCAGCGGCGCGCCACGCCGTAGCGCCGCGGTCAGCCGGGTTGCGGCTACTTCGCCGTAAATGGCGAGCAGGCGCTGCGCCAGCCAGTCGGGTACATCCCATTGTACCGCCAGGGGTTGGGAATCAAGGTCGAAAGCTTTGATTTCCGGCACCTGATCGAGTTCCGGGCCACGCAGCAAGGGCGCGAGCTCGCGCATGTTCATGCCTTGTATGCGCACCAGCCAGGCAATCGCGAGCAGGCGGGGCGTGGGTTTGCCGCAAGCAGTGTCGAGCGAACGCAAATTACGCAGCACCCCGAACACCAGTTCGGCGACAAAAGCTCGGTCCTTCGGCCCGAGCAAGGGGTGTTCGCGAAAAAACCGGCTCAGCAATACGTCGGCGGGCGCTTCCAGCGGCAAGATGGAGCGTAGCGCGGTAATCGCCGTTTCTAAAGGGAGGGAGTTATGAGCCATCGCGACAAAGTACGCCTTATAAAAACGAAAAAGAAATATGCCCGGATAGCCAACCGGCAGAAATACTGGATAGTATCCCCATTCGGTTTGGGCCGGAGCAATACTGTCGAAATAATCGTCTGTTTTTAACGACGGAGCGCCTGTGCGAACAGAAAAACGGACCGGGGATAGTACCATAAAAAGACGCGGATTTGGAATCCGGGCGCGGCGCAGAGAAGGCGTGGGTTCGGGTAGTGCCGCAGTCTTGTGGCCATCCTTATGCTAGCTTATGAATAAATCTTTTCCAAATAATCGCATTTTGCTAATTAATCGATTCTGAGCCTATTTTGCCCTAGGCCTGTTTTACTCGGCCCGATCTTTTACAAATGCTGTGTTCGATACCGTACAGCGCTGCTTTTACCGCCGGGCGTACCGTACAAATCGTTACGCTTAATCCGCGTTATATACCGCCCCCCATTGCTCGCCATCGGAGACGCAAATCATGACCGAAAAAAAAACGGCCACACCTAACGAAATTTCGAGATCCGCTGACAAAATGGCTTTATCCGAACCGCCTCATACTGCCCCTTCCGGAGGGGAATGGCACCAGTCAGGTGAGGATGGAGCGCAGCCTCTCACGACCAATCAAGGCTTGAAGATTGCCGATAACCAGAATTCGCTGAAAGCCCATCCACGCGGTCCGACCTTGCTCGAAGATTTTATCCTGCGCGAAAAAATCTTTCATTTCGATCACGAACGCATTCCCGAGCGCATCGTCCATGCCCGCGGTACCGGAGCTCATGGCGTGTTTGAATTGACTGACTCGCTGGAGCCATTTACAACGGCCAAAATCCTGACCGAAGTCGGTGAATCAATTCCCGTATTCGCACGATTTTCCACTGTCACTGGTGGGGCAGGCTCGGTTGACACGCCGCGCGATGTTCGCGGCTTCGCAGTCAAGTTTTATACCAAACAAGGTAACTGGGACTTGGTCGGCAATAATATACCCGTATTTTTTATTCAGGATGCCATTAAATTTCCCGATTTGATTCATGCGGTGAAAATGGAACCAGACCGCGCTTTTCCGCAGGCAGCCACCGCGCACGACACGTTCTGGGATTATATTTCCGTGACTCCGGAATCCATGCACATGGTGATGTGGATCATGTCTGATCGCACGCTGCCTCGCTCGCTGGCGATGATGGAAGGCTTTGGTATTCACAGTTTCCGTCTGTTGAACAGCGAGGGCAAATCGACGTTCGTCAAATTTCACTGGCGTCCCAAGTTCGGCCTGCAATCGACAATCTGGGACGAAACGATGAAAATCACCGGTGCTGACCCCGATTTTCACCGGCGCGATTTTTTCGAAGCCATCGAAGCCGGCCAGTTTCCAGAATGGGATCTGGCTGTCCAGTTATTTACGCAAGAAGAAGCCGACGCATTGCCTTTCGATCATCTAGATCCGACCAAGCTGATTCCCGAAGAACTGATACCGCTGCGAGTTATCGGCCGCATGACCTTGAATCGCTGGCCGGACAATTTTTTTGCCGAAACCGAGCAGATTGCATTCTGCCCGAGCAATATTCTGCCCGGCATGGATTTTTCGAACGATCCTTTGTTGCAGGGCCGCCTGTTTTCCTATCTGGATACCCAATTGTCGCGGCTGGGTTCGCCGAATTTTCATCAGCTCCCGATCAATGCCCCCAAATGCCCTTTTGCCAATCAGCAGCGCGACGGGCACATGCAAATGGCGCCTCAGGCGGGACGCGTCGCTTACGAACCCAATACCCTGGCGCCCGACGCGCCGAGAGAAGACCCTGCGCAGGAATTCGTTTCCGCCAAAATCGAAGAAAGTGGCGTCAAAGGACGAATCCGGCCGGAAAGTTTCGCCGACCACTACAGTCAGGCGCGACTATTCTTTCTTAGCCAGACAGCGTATGAACAAGCGCATATTGCTTCCGCGCTGGTCTTCGAGTTATCCAAGGTCGCCCAAACCTCTGTCCGGGAAGCAATGGTCGGTCATTTACGTCATATCGACGAAAATCTGGCCGTACGCGTCGCACACGGACTCGCGCTGACTCCGTTACCACCGGCACCGCCTGCCTCGGTTCCGATCAAGGATTTGCCCTTGTCGCCGGCATTGCAACTGATAGGCAAAGCCAAGGACACCTTGCTGGGTCGAGTCATTGGCATTCTGATCGACAACGGTTCCGATGCGGCGACGGTCGCCAAACTCAAGCAAGCCGCACTCGATGCCGGCGCGAGGGTAAAACTGATCGCACCCCGCATCGGCGCGGTCAAACTCTCCGACGGCAGTGTAATCGCTGCGGACGGCCAATTGGCCGGGACACCGTCAGTGCTTTTTGACGCAGTAGCGCTGGTGTTATCTGCAGAGTCGGCAAAACTGTTATGCAAGGAATCAGTGGCGGTGGATTTTGTACGTGATGCGTACTCGCACCTGAAAGGCATAGCAATCAACAAGGAAAGCGAATTGTTGCTGGAAAAAGCCGACGCAACCAGTACTTTGGGAATAACCAGCGCAAACAATGTGGAACAATTCCTGAAATTTGCCAAAACCCGCCAGTGGGAGCGCGAAAGCTCGCATCGCACCCTGGCCTGATCAAGCTGGACAGTTGTATAACACGGCTGTCCGGCGGTTAGACCGATTGCTTCAATTTTCTTCGTCACATGCCCTGATCCATCACGAACGCAAGGAAAAATAGAGAAAAATAGGCTCAGCGTCGATTAAAAATGTTATTTTAGTCCCCTATCGGGATCTCGCTGTGTTTGGGTAATTTCCCCGCAAATAATCGCATTTTAATTAATCAAATCTGACCCTGTTTTGCTATTTTGCTTGTATGGTCACACATCAATTTGGAATAAGGTTTGCAATGACGAAAAACAACATCCCGCTTCATGTCGGCTTCATTCCCGATGGAAATCGCCGCTGGGCCATGGCTCATGGTCTGCCCAAAGAAGCCGGATATGCTCATGGCATCAACCCGGGGTTGCTGCTGTACGAGAAGTGTAAAAAATTCGGGATTAAGGAAGTTTCCATCTACTGCTTTACCCAGGACAACACCAAGCGACCTTCCATCCAGAAACACGCCTTCAGCGACGCCTGCGTTGCGTTTGTCTTTGAGATTGCACGTCGTGGAGCGGCTCTGCTTGTG
>DAICZK010000064.1 GCA_027311185.1 Sulfuriferula sp. | reverse complement strand
ACCATGGCCGGGCCGCCTATATCGATATTTTCGATCGCATCAGTCAGATCGCAATCGGCTTTCGCAACCGTCTGGCTGAACGGATACAGATTCACCACCACCAGATCGATGTAGGGAATGCCCGCATCGCGCACCGCCTCGGCGTGCGCCGCGAGGTCACGCCGCGCGAGGATGCCGCCGTGAATTTTCGGGTGCAAGGTTTTGACCCGGCCGTCGAGCATTTCCTCGAAGCCCGTGTAATCGGCCACCTCGATCACCGGAATCGCGTGTTCCGCGAGCAGTCGGGCGGTGCCGCCGGTAGAGAGAATTTCTATCTCCAGATCATGCAAACCCTGCGCGAGCGCGAGCACGCCGGTTTTATCGGAAACGCTGATCAGCGCACGTTTTATATAAGCCATGAAATATCCTGACGAAGGTAAAAAGACCGGCGGTGTTTACTGAATTCCGTAACGCGCCATTTTTTTTCGCAGCGTATTGCGATTTATGCCGAGAAAATCGGCGGCGCGCGTTTGATTGCCCTCGGCGTAGCTCAACATTTTCTCGATCAAGGGACGCTCTACGCACGCCAGAACCATGTCGTAAACGCCTGATGGGGGTTCTCCATCCAGATCGAGCAAATAGGCCTCCATGGCGCGCGTTATGCATGCCGCTATTTCTTCATTATCGTTATTCATCAAATTGCTAACCTCAGGCTGCCTCGGTAATGGTGTCGTCTGCAACGTAAGCAAGATTTTTGCCACGCGCTCGGCAATTATCAAAAAACTCGTCCACAGCCGACACCTGCTGCGTCAGAGTTTGCAACTGATTCATTTCATGACGAAACACCGCCGACTCGTGCAGACCCCGCGTATACCAGGAGATATGCTTGCGCGCGACGCGCACCCCGGCCTGTTCGCCATAAAACGCGTACAGGTCGTACAAGTGGTCTTTCAGCACCCGATGGATCTCGGTCACTTCAGGCGCTGCCAGATGCGAGCCCATCTGTAAAAAATAGTCGATTTCCCGAAAAATCCACGGTCTGCCTTGCGCTGCCCGCCCTATCATCACGGCATCGGCGCCGGTGTATTCGAGTACGAAGCGGGCTTTTTCCGGTGTCGTAATATCACCGTTAGCGATAACGGGAATGTGCGCCCTGACCTTGACTGCCGCGATCGTCTCGTATTCAGCCTCCCCGGTATAACCGCAGGCGCGCGTGCGGCCATGCAGCGCGAGCGCCTGCACGCCGCAGTCTTGCGCGATATTGAGTATCGCCAGCGCGTTTCTGTGCTGTTTATCCCAGCCAGTACGGATTTTCAACGTTACCGGCACATCGGGCACCGCCGACACCACGGCCGCCAGTATCCGGGCGACCAGCGGCTCATCCTGCAGCAACGCCGAACCGGCCATCACATTGCATATTTTTTTGGCCGGACATCCCATGTTGATATCGATAATCTGCGCACCGCGATCCGCATTGTAACGTGCCGCCTCGGCCATCATGGCGGGGTCAGACCCCGCTATCTGCACCGAGATGGGAGAGACTTCGCCGTCATGATCAGCGCGGCGCCGAGTCTTGGCCGAACCGTACAGCAACGAATTGGACGTCACCATTTCCGACACAGCCATGCCCGCGCCCATCCGTTTGCACAATTGCCGAAACGGGCGATCCGTGACGCCGGCCATGGGCGCGACGATCAAATTATTATTGAGAGTATAAGGGCCGATGCGCATAAGAAAAAAACGTGGAATAACTGCGTATTTTATACGCTAAACCCATGAAGCGCAAAATTAATAGATAATATCGCTTTCGCAAAACCGATTAATTATTTTATGACTACCCAACTACCCACAGCCGGTCTGGGCCGACGCCTCGGCGCCATGCTGTACGAAACCTTGTTGCTGCTCGCGTTACTGTTCATCGCAGACTACTTATTTATCAGCCTGACGCATAATTCGCAGTCACGGGCAGTTAAAATCGTGCTGCAGCTTTACCTGTTCGGTATTATCGCTGCCTACTTATGCTGGTTCTGGACGCGCGGGCAATCTCTGGCGATGAAAACCTGGCATATCCGCGTCGTCACTGTCGACGGCAACAAATTAAAATTACATCAGGCGCTAATTCGTTTCCTGCTCGCCGTGGCTTTGCTCGGCATCAGTCAAATCTGGGCGCCATTCGATCGCGACCACCAGTTTTTGCACGACAGACTTAGCCGCACGCGCCTGGTACGCACCATTACGTAAGCCCGATTTATCCCTCATGCGCTCTCGAGCCGCAGCAGCAAAAAGATGCCTAGCGCCAAAAATATCAGAGTCGGCAGTATCACGCTCAAAATCGGCGACCAGTCATTGAGCAGGCCGATGTACGCAAACAAGCGATTGAACAGGTGATATCCCAGACCCAGCATGATACCCGCAAACACGCGCGTGCTCACCGAACCTACGCGCGGTCGATGATAAGCGAAAGGCAGCGCGAGCAATATCATCACCGGTGCTGCGAACGGGTAAACCAGCTTGCTCCACAAGGCGATTTCGTAACGTTTGGCGGGCTGATGATTGGCGTGCAAATGCTCGATGTAGGCCCACAAATCGAAGGTCGCCATTTTCTCCGGCGCAATGAGCAACACATTCATGATAGCCGGCGTCAACACGGAGCGCCATTCAGTGCCCGGATAGTGGGCGACCTGTATCCCCGCCGGCGTGAATTTGGTCTCGTCTATGCCAGACAGCCGCCACACATTGTCGTGCAGGAACGTACCTTTGGCTGCACGATAAATCCGCAACAGACGAAACTGGTCATCGAAAGTATAAACATTGATGTCGCGCAGGTTGCTATTGGGCGTCACCTCGCGCACATTGATGAAATTATGGTCGTCCCGCACCCATAAACCGGAGCGAAAGGACTGGGCGACCAGCGCCTTGGTCGCCTTGAGTTTCATTTGCTCGGCGTAACGGTCACTGACAGGCGCGACAATTTCCCCGAACACAAAAGTCAAAACAGTAAACAGCAGACCGATCAACATCAAGTAACCGGCAATCCGCCGCATCGACAAACCCGACACCAGGATAATGGTGAATTCGGAGCTCTCAACCAGACGCGACAAGGCAACCAGCGTCCCGATCAGCGCTGCGACCGGCAACAATTCGTACAAGTGCCCGGGTACGCTCAACAGGACATAAAACAGGATGCGCCAGAAACTGTAAGCGCCCTTGCCCAATGAATCGAGCTCGTTCATCAAATCGAACAGTGCGAACAGAGTCGACAGCGCGGTAAACACGAACGCCGATGTCCTAAGCACCTCGCTCGTCAAATACCGGACGATGATCCTCATTGTCGCCAGCCTTTGCGCATGCTCAGGCGCTGGTAGAACATCAGCAGCATGATCACCGCCATCAGGGCGTGTACCGCGAACAAACCCGCCAGAAAAGGCAGTTTCTGCTGCTCGACCCATGCCTCCATAATGCCCAGCAAATTGTTATAAATTACAAAGATCAGCAATGCGCGGATCAGACTGTAAGACCGCCGCGCCCGGGGGTTGACGAAACTGAGCGGAATCGCCATCAAGGCCAGAATCGCGGCGCTGATAGGAAACCCGCAGCGCCACACGAATTCGGCAAGATTACCCGGCGTCGGGTTTTCGAGCAGCGTTGCGGTCGGCAATGCATTCGCGCCGTAATCGTGGTGCAGGATGACCGTTTGCGGCTCCAGCCGCATCCAGTAGCGCCCGAATTCGGCGATTTTGTAATCGGCCTGCCCCGGCTTGCCTTCGTAGCGCCGACCATTGTCAAGAACCAGATAACGCTCGCCATTGGCCAACTGCCGGTGCGTACCCGTCCTGGCGACAGTGATTCCCAGCGTGCCGTTTTCCTCCGACTGCATGAACACATTTTTTACCCGTGTGCCATTGGCTTCGAGACCCTCGACGAAATAAACCTTGTCCGCCAGTTTGGATTCGGTAAACATGCCCGGAGAAATAATCGACAGTTCGTCGCGACTGTCGAGCAATTGCCGGAATTCTTCCTTTTTGCTCAATGCCCAGGGAATCACGGCCAGATCCAGCACCCCTATGGCCAGCACAACCGGCAAGGCAAAAGCCATTACCGGCCGCACCCAGGCCGTCAGACTCAGGCCCGCACTGAACCACACCACCATTTCGCTTTCGCGATAGGCGCGCGAGAGCGCCATGATGATGGAAATAAACAGGGACAAAGACAATAACAGGGGCAAGAAATTAAATATTCCGAAACCCAGAAACGCCAGTACCGCTTCAATCGCCAACTCTCCCCGTGCCGCCTCGCCCAGCAGGCGAATGAACAAGGTAGTCAAGGTGATAGTCAGCAATACTAAGAAGACCCCGAAGTAATTGAAGATGAGCTCGCGCAACAAAGCGCGTCTAAAAAGCATAGTAAATATTTCTTAATTTTGACTTTTAACGGAAGACTGCAAATAATGAGGGATATTCACTCATATTTGTCAGGAGCAGCCCGTGGAATTTAGCATAAAAAACACACAACCGGAAAAACAACGCGCGGCATGTATCGTCATCGGCGTGTACGAGTCGCGCCAATTATCCGCCAGTGGACAACAATTGGATAGCCTAAGCCAAGCTTATTTATCGAAAATATTGGCGATGGGCGATATGGACGGGCGCACTGGCAGCACCTTGATGCTGCATCATGTGCCGGATATCCACAATGACCGGGTTCTGTTGGTTGGCCTGGGCAAAGCCGAGGAATTTGATCGCAAAGCCTTCCTCAGCGCCATTCATGCAGCGCTTGCCAGCGTCAACGACACCGGCGCGCCGAGCGCGGCCCTGTATTTGCTGCAAGAAAAGGTATCGAACGGCGATATGGCGTGGAAGATAGAACAGACCGTGTTCGCCGCGCTCGACGAAAAATACTGTGTCGGCAAACTGAAAACCAAAAAGGACAAGGACAGCGCGTCCAAAGCACTCAAAAAATTGACCCTGATCGTCGACGCTGCCGACAGCCGAATCGCCGAAACCGCGCAAACCCAGGCGTTAGCTATCGCTGCCGGCGTCGAACTGGCCAAGGATCTGGGCAATTTGCCGGGCAATATCTGCACCCCGACCTATCTGGCCGAGCAGGCGCTGAACCTGGGCAAGGAATTCCCGCTCAAATGCGAGATTCTGGAACGCAAGGACATGGAAAAACTGGGCATGGGCTCATTGTTAGCCGTCGCTCAGGGCAGCCGGCAACCGCCAAAGCTGATCGTGCTCAAACACAGCGGCGGCAAAAAGACCGATGCGCCTGTCGTGCTGGTGGGCAAGGGAATCACTTTCGACTCGGGCGGCATATCGCTCAAGCCCGGCGCGGAAATGGACGAGATGAAATACGACATGTGCGGCGCCGCGAGCGTCCTGGGTGTCATGCGCGCAGCGGCAGAACTCAAGCTCCCGCTTAACCTCGTCGGTGTCATCCCGAGTTGCGAAAACCTGCCCGACGGCCTCGCGGTCAAGCCGGGCGACATCGTCACCTCGATGTCTGGACAGACCATAGAAGTCCTCAACACCGACGCCGAAGGTCGCTTGATCCTGTGCGACGCGCTGACCTACGTCGAGCGCTTCGACCCCGCTCTGGTCATCGACATCTCCACGCTCACGGGCGCCTGCGTCATCGCGCTGGGTCATCACGCGTCAGGCCTGTTCACCAGCGACGACGCGCTCGCCGCCGAACTCGAGCAGGCCGGGCAGGCCGCGCAGGATCGCGCCTGGCGCCTGCCGCTGTGGGACGACTACCAAAAACAGCTCGACAGCAATTTTGCCGACATGGCCAACATCGGCGGTCGGGCCGGCGGGTCGATTACCGCCGCATGCTTTCTGTCGCGCTTTACCAAAAAATACAAGTGGGCACATCTGGACATCGCCGGCACAGCGTGGAAATCGGGCAAGGAAAAAGGTGGTACCGGCCGTCCCGTACCCTTGCTCATGCACTTCCTGCTCGCGCGCGTCGCGGCAAAATGACCCGGGTCGATTTTTATTCCAACGCGCCGGACAAGCACGATCTGGCGCGTGTCATTGCCCAGAAAGCCTATCGCCAGGGACTTAGCGTCATGGTACACAGCACCAACGATGAATTGCTGGCGGAACTGGACCGGCGCTGGTGGCAGGAACCGCCATCGGGGTTTTTGCCACACTGCGTCGCGCAAGCCGAACATGCGGCCAGTACGCCGGTGATATTGGGGTCCGACATCGGCCAGCTGAGTCACGCCGATGTCCTGATCAATCTGGACGATGCAACGCCAAATTTTTTCAGCCGGTTTGAACGGCTGATCGAGATCGTCGGCACCGACGCCGAGGACAAAGATGCGGCGCGACAGCGCTGGCGGTTTTATCAGCAGCGCGGTTACGCAACGACGAATCATGACATGAGCGTCAAATCATGAGCGATCCGCTACTGGATAAAATGCAGAACCTGATGGACAAATACCAGCATTCGCCGCTGCTCTCAGACCCCGACGACGCGGAAATATCGGGCTCTGCGGCGGACGGCAAAAAATCCGGCATCCCCGTGCTGACCGATATCGTCAAGCTCGGCGACGCCGTGTTTCACGATCAGCCGGTGGAAATTCCAGCGGCGACCGCCGTAATGTCAGCCGCAGAACGCAACGCAGCGGCATATGAAATTTCCAGCCAGATACTGACTGTCGTTGATGCGCAATTGCAAAATCAGATCGACGCGCTGATCACACCAAGATTGCAGCGCGCGCTGGACGAAACGCTGGCGGTTTTATTGCCGCAAGTGGTCGCCAACATCGAAACCGCCATCCGCGAAACCCTGGTCGAAGAATGCGCCCGACGCGGGATTTCACTCAAAGACGACCAGGAACCAGTATAATCGACGCACTACCTCTTAGACACGGCTACGCATCATGGACCTTGCCAAAAGCTTCGAACCTCGCGACATAGAACAACGCTGGTACCAGTACTGGGAACAATCGGGCCATTTTCGCGCCGGCATGGACGCGGCACAGCCCGCTTACTGCATCATGCTGCCGCCGCCCAATGTCACCGGCACCCTGCACATGGGCCATGCTTTTCAGCATACCATCATGGATGCGCTGATACGTTACCACCGCATGCGGGGTCATAACACTTTATGGCAACCCGGTACCGATCACGCAGGCATCGCCACGCAAATTGTCGTTGAACGCCAACTCGATGCGCAGGATATCTCGCGCCACGACCTGGGACGCGATGCCTTTCTGGACAAGGTATGGGAGTGGAAAGCGCAGTCGGGCTCCAGCATTACCGCGCAAATGCGTCGCCTGGGCACCTCCTGCGACTGGTCGCGCGAACGTTTCACCATGGACGAAGGCCTGTCCGCAGCGGTGACCGAAGTCTTCGTCCGGCTTTATAACGAAGGGCTGATTTATCGCGGCAAACGCCTGGTCAACTGGGACCCCGTGCTGGGAACGGCCGTCTCCGACCTGGAAGTCGTCGCCAGCGAAGAAGAAGGCAGCATGTGGCACATTCTCTACGCAGTAGACGAGGGCGACGGCTTTATCGAAGTCGCCACCACCCGCCCGGAAACCCTGTTCGGCGACGTAGCGGTGGCCGTGCATCCCGAAGACCCGCGCTACCGCCACCTGATCGGGCGGTACGTGCGCGTGCCCGTCGCCGAACGCCGCATCCCTGTCATCGCCGACGACTACGTCGATCCGGCCTTCGGCACGGGTGCCGTCAAAATCACGCCCGCGCACGATTTCAACGACTATGCCGTCGGCGTGCGTCATGGCCTCACACCGATCAGCATATTCACGCCGGCCGCCACCATGAAC
>DAICZK010000063.1:1194-7938 GCA_027311185.1 Sulfuriferula sp. | reverse complement strand
GCGTCAGGTTTTTTGGGTTACGTCCTGTGGATGGCTCACGCGTTGCTCCTGGCGCTACCGTATTCATTATTGCACCGCTATGGGGCGATGGGCTTGGTCCTCGCTTTGCTGGTTACGGCCATACCGCCGCTCGGGCTGATCGGCTGGCTGTCCCCGCTACTCGTCGCGGGAGAGTGGTTTCCAGGGTTGGGCATGGCGGGGTATCTCCTCAGCCTCGTAACATTTTTTTTCCTTGGTGCTCGAGGTGCAGGCAACAGGCTACGCTGGGCGGCGCTGGCATCCCTGTTCCTCGTCTCGATTTATAGCAACGCCCGCGCGCCGGCCCTGCCGAATGCCGCGCTGCCCCAGTGGTTTGGGCAGAATACCAGCTACGGCCCCTACCCGCGCGATCCCATCGAGGGATTCGAGCGCCAGATGCAGTTGATGAAAGAAGTCGATACGGCGATCGATCAAGGCGCAAAATTGATCCTGTTGCCGGAGGGCATAGTCGACCGCTGGCAGCCGGCCAGCGAATACTGGTGGCGCAAAGAAATTGATCTGGCCCGACAACAAAAGGCAACGCTGCTGATAGGCGCTTCGGTTAACGAGGGCCATGGCCGCTGGGCCGACGTGCTGATCATACGCGGTCGCGATACGGGATTGGCCAAGGCGCGGATACCCGTGCCGATCAGTTTGTGGAATCCTTTCGCAAAAAACGGGTTTACCGCTGACCCCACAGCTTCCGGAATCAGTTATGTACAAGGAAAACCCGTCGCCGTATCGATGTGTTATGAAGACTTGCTGATTTTCCCACTTCTGCTATCGTTTACACGTGCAGCTCCAGAGGCGATTCTGTCGGCTGCCAACAACTGGTTTGGTGGCGGGACGGACGAGCCTTACGGACAAAGCCTGTCCATCGGCGCGCAGGCCAGATTGTTCGGCGTGCCGCTGATCCGGGCCCTGAATGTGCCCGAGGCTCCTTGAATGACCTGCGTCAATGGATCATAAAATTGCGCCGCAACGCGAGATTTTCCAGAAAATTCCGCTAAAATGCCTGTGCCCATCGCTACCCATGTTTTTCATTCTGGGTTAAACTTAAGCATGGTCGGAATTTCCAATTTTTCGCCATTTCGTTAACGGAGTAGCCCAGAATGCAAAATAAACTCGAGATGGCTTTGGTAACAAACAAAAAAGAGACGAAAAGCTCTGTTCTAAAGCACCTGCAGGACGATCTTAAAAATCTTAAGCACAAACTGAATTTGTCCGACGAAGCAATGGCCAATGCGGCCGGCGTCACCATCACAAAAATGATAGTCATGCTCTATGGAGCACCTAAAAAAATACCCGCCAAGGTGCTCAACAGAATCAAGGTGCTCGAGGCGCTCAGCGAGAGTCGCGGCCAGGCCGGCGCAGCTGCAGGGGGCGGCGAAGCGCCGGTGCGAAAAACCCGGCAGGCGGGCCAGAGCAATCCGCTGAGGGCCGATCAGATGGAGCTCATCACTTTGCAGAAATCGCTGGGCTTGACGCATGACGATCTGGCGCAGATTGCCGGGATACCACGTTCGCGAATGATGACTTATGTCTATGGCAGAACCAAGGCAATTCCGGAAAAGGTGCTGGCATCCATTCGCGATCTGCGCGATTCCAAACAGGCGGCGGTAGAGTTACCCTATCTGGTAGAGGCCGTGGAGGAGCTGGAAGGACCGCTGCCGGATTTTATTGCCAAGTGGCAAGCCAGACTGGGTATCGACGAGGATGATCATATCGAAACGGCCAAAGCGATGGGTATTTCCAAGTCGACCCTGATCCGCTGGCTGGACGGCACTTCGGGCACCCGGCCGTCGTTTCTGAGGAAATGCCTGACTGCGCTGCACGCCTATGAAAAAACTCGCGGCGTCAAACGCGCTGCGCCTTGATAATCGACGGTTCGATCAATTACGCAGCAGTGTTGTGCCAAAAATTTCCTGCACTAGATTGCGCACCAGCTCGAGAAAACGGAAATGCAGGTAGCGCACGCCCAACACGTATTTTTCTGCGTTAGCCCAGTTTGCGGGGTTAAAATCAGGGAACACCCATTCGTATAGTATGCCGAGATCGCGATCCTGAACGTTGAACTGGAGGCCATTCCACGTCTGCATCAGGCGTTCCCGCCCATCGGCGTAGACGGGTACGGCCAGTATTTTGGATATGGGCATGAATATCCCGATGCGTAACAAGTCACCGGTCACGAATATCGAGTAATAAAAACGGCTCTCATCGCCTTCGCCGATGAAGTTGGGCGACACTTCGATGACTAGCGAGCCGAACTCGACATCCATCGATAGCAGGCGCGGAGGCTCGTAATCCGAGTCCGCGCCGAACAGGATATCTATGGTCAATGGCTCGGTTGTCAGTGCCTGGACAATATTTTCAAAAAAATGCTTGCGCGCCGCGAGTAAATCAATCTTGCTCTGTTCGTAGTCGGGTCTGGACATGGGGACCTCACGTGGCGGACAGTAACGTCGGCCGGTTTGCATTCGTTATCGGGTTTGTTCCTCTGCTATCAATCATTGCATTCAAGATGAGCACCTTTTCTGTCAGATGATGGGTTTGGTCAAAGGCTAATTGACATAGCCATACTACTGTTTATTTGTTACCAATAAAATCATGGTCATGAAAAAACGGTTTTTTTGCGCAGTATTTTCCAAAAAACAAACGAAATAATTTATTAGTAATAAAAATTTAATTTGTAATGCTCGGATAAATTATATATTATTAATAATAGTAATACTGAGCGCATGCCTGAATTATCAGTGACTCACGTTGATTTTTTTAATCTTTACAAAAATACATAACCTATTATCGTTGGTACCAATGTGGCCTATGTGTTCACTATTCTGTTGTTACTGTCTGGGGTAAGCCGCGCCGACTGCTGGGATGATGTCGAGGCGCGGTACTCCGTTTCCAAATATCTTTTACTTGCCATTGCTCAACGCGAATCTGGTTTGAACCCGGAGAGTATCAACCGAAACAGCGATGGCACTTACGATATCGGTCTGATGCAGATCAATACAGTATGGCTGGCCACCTTGAGTAAATACGGGATCGGCGTACCCGAGTTAAAAAACCCATGCGTCAATTTGAACATAGGCGCTTGGATACTGGCCCAAAATTTTGCCCAGTACGGCAAAAACTGGCGTGCAGTAGGCGCCTATAACGCCAGGACGGAGTGGAAAAGAGCGTTTTATGCCAATCAGGTTGCGCAGCAGCTTAAAAAAATAGCGGTGAAATATGGAATTAATAAAAGAATCGATAGGTAGCGAAACTGACCGGGGCAGCAAAGGGCAAAAATCCGTTGACGTGCTGCGCGGGGCACTACGGCCGATTATTCATTATCTGGATTCGCAAGAGATACAGGAAATCATGATCAACCAGCCCGACGAAATATGGGTAGAGTCGCACGGAAACATGCAGCGAGCCCCTGAAAAGCTCTCTCCTATCGCGGTCGAAATCGCCATTAAGGCATTGGCATCGAACAACGAAAAGAAGAAAACTCCCATCATGGACGCGCGCCTGCCCGGAATTCGCGTTGCGGCCGTCATGAGTCCGATTGCTCTTAACGGTCATGCCATGAGCATACGCAAACACTCAACGCACAACATCTCGCTCGAGAATTATGTGGAATCGGGCGCTTTCGCTCCCGCCAGCGATCACGAGGCGGGTTCGCTGGCCGCCGTGCTGCAGCGACCTGATGCTGCCGAGATCAGGCTGGGTGGCGTTGCGCTACAGGCGTTCTTTAACTGGGCCATTACACATAGGCAGAATATCCTGATTTCCGGCGGTACAAGTTCCGGCAAAACGACGCTGACCAACGCACTGCTGGCGGTGATGCCCGAACACCACCGCGTCATAACGATAGAAGATACCGCGGAACTCAAGTTACGCGTGCCCAATCGCGTGTCGTTCGAAGCGAACAGAGAGCTCGAGGTCGATATTCGGGCTTTGGTGCGGGTGTGTCTGCGTTTCAGGCCTGACCGCATCGTGGTGGGCGAGATACGCGGCGCCGAAGCTTATGATCTGGTCGATTCACTCAATACCGGGCATTCCGGCGGCATCACTACCATCCATGCCGATTCGGCCGAGTCCGCGCTGGACCGACTGGAGAATCTGATGCGCATGTCTCCCGAAACCGCCAACTACCCCAACGAGTCCATGCGCCGCCAGATCGCGCAAACCTTCAAATTCATCGTGCAGGCCGCCAATGTCGGCGGCAAGCGCGGCCCTGTCCGGGTGGTGGAAGTGACGGGTTACGAGCAGGGGCGGTATATATTTAACGAATTATTTTCGCGCATAGCAAAGGATGATTGATGAGTTCAGCAACGAGTGCCTTATTTCAACCATTTTGTTACATACTCAACCAGTATCTGATCAGTCCACAAATGATAGGCCTGATTGTTGCCATAACGCTTGCCGTAGGCATCATCGCCTGGCTTACCGACCTGGGCGGGCGGGGCTTTCCGGTGATGACCTTCATGGTCATCGCCATCGGCGCCGGAATACTGCTGGGTATCCCGGTCATCATGGGCGGCATGGGCATGTCGATACCATGTTCTCCTTGATCAAGCGCGGCTAAAAAATGCGCCTGGACGTACGCAGGACGCCCGTGTCGACCCGGCTGTCCGAGGTCAAAATGCTTGCCGGCGGCGAGTTCAAGCTCGTCATGGCCAACGCGGCTTTTGCTTTTCTCGTGATGGTTTTGTTGCACATCTGGCAATACGGCCTGGTGGCCGTGGCGATACATCTTACACTGATGATCAGCGCCCGGTCGGACAAGCAGACGCGTGAAGTCTATTTGGAATATATCCGTCAGGGCGACTGTTATGTGCCCTGGGCCGAGCCGGCCTTGCAGAAACAAAATCTGCGCCCTATTGGTTACGCCCGCAGGGAGGAAATGTGAGCGCAACAGACGAAGACGTCAGACCCTTCTCCGAACTCGTGCCGTGGATGTTCATGTTTGGCGCAGACGATATTGTCGTTACCAAGGACGGTGGCATGATTGCGCTGTTCGAAGTGGCCGGTGTCGACATAGATGCGACGACTTCAGGAGAAGTGGCTTATTGTCTGGCTGCATTCGATAATGCTTATGAAACCTTTAAGGATGCCCCTGCCGTGTTTTCCTGGCTAGTGCACAGAAAAAAAGCCTTGTGGTATCCCGACGCTGAATTCCCCGAGCCTTACTCGGCTTTTATCGACGCCCAGCGCAGGGCGCAATTCATGTCGGGAAAAAATTACATCAATCACCATTATCTGGCGATCACCTGGGAGCCGGACACCGGGCTGGCGGGATTTGGCGAGCGGGTTTCGTTTTATATGGAGAGCGGATATAACCTGGCCATCGCGGTGGCACGGGCGGCGACATCGTTTATTCGGGGGAGCGACGCGCTTGCCTATTCCGCCCGCGAGTTGACCGACAGGTGCGACAAATTCAATACTCTGATCAGCCGGTTCACCGAGCGTTTGTCCGGGTTGGGCGTCAGTCGCATGCGTGGCGACGCGTTGCGTGGGGTACTGCGTCGCTGCGTCAATCCGGCCTCCGAGCAGGAGGGCGTGGTGGCCATGCCCTTCCTCGATAGCCACTTGCCCAATGCCGAGCTCAGGGTCGAGCGAGACATGCTGGTTTTTGACGACAACTTGTACCTCGCCGGAGTGTCGCTGAAGGAACCCCCTAAAGTCACTTATCAGGGGATATTCGATTCGTTGATCACCATCGACGGTGAGGTAATTTTTAGTCAGAATTTCAGGTTCTCGAGCAAAAAGGCGGTCGGCAAGTACTTGACCAGCGTGCGTCAATATAACGATTTGCTCAAATATTCTCCACTCACCTGGGTGTATCTCGCGTTCAACCGCAACGCGGACGCCCGTGCGAATGAGGCGCGTCTGGCGGCGGCGGAATCGGCGCATGAGGAAACCTCGCGCGTGGAAATGAACGACGCCTATTACGGCTGGTATGCGGCGCAGGTGATGGCAATCGGCAACTCGGCCGAAGAAAGCGAGCGCATCATCGCAGAAGTCGCGGGCATGATGGAAGTTAACAACCTGACGGCGATACGCGAAAGAACCCATCTGCTGTCAGCGTTCGCCGGCGGGATTCCGGGCATGTACAGCACGCAGAAACGCTGGTTCATGATGGAACTCATGTCGTTGTCGGATCTGACGCCGATCAGGACAGTCGACGCCGGCAACCTGGAAAATCGCTATCTGACAGAACAGCGAAAAAAATACTCGCCCGCATTGATCGTGATGGATACCGAGTATAAAACGCCGTATTACCTGAATTTTCACGTCGGTGATCTGGGGCATGCGCTGATCGTCGGACCGTCGCGCTCGGGCAAGTCTTCGGGGATGAACATCATCATCGCCCAGTTCCGCAAATACGCGCCGTCGCGCGTCATCATCTTCGACAAGGACAGATCGTGCCGCATCCCCACCATTTTGATGGCAGGCGACCATATAGATGTTTCCGGACATAACCATGTCAAATGGAATCCCCTGCGCCTGCTCGGCGAGCCCGGTGCGTTGGAATGGCTGGCCGGCTGGGTGGAAGGGTTGATTACCTATCGCGGTTATCGCTATGTCGCCGATGACGTCAAGGACGTGTGGCGCAGCTTGCAGGGCCTCGCCGCGCAAGATTCCGCGCACTGGACGCTGGGGCACTTGCATTCCATCCTCTCGCCTACCTTGCAAAACGAACTGGATGCCTGGGTCGGCCAGGGTCAGCTCGCGCAC
>DAICZK010000063.1:0-1185 GCA_027311185.1 Sulfuriferula sp. | reverse complement strand
GGCCACTTGCATTCCATCCTCTCGCCTACCTTGCAAAACGAACTGGATGCCTGGGTCGGCCAGGGTCAGCTCGCGCATTATTTCGACAATATCGAGGATACCTTTTCAATCTCCGATTTCTGCTGCATAGAAATGGGTGAAATCCTGCAAAAGGATCATGTCGCGCGCGCGTTCATGGACTATGCCTTTTTCAGGATTTATAAGTTGCTGCGCGAAGGCAGCGCGGACGAAGGTGTGATACCGACCCTCATTTATATAGAAGAATGCTGGTTCATGCTTGAAAATCCCTATTTCGAACAGAAAATCCGTGACTGGACCAAGACCTTCGCCAAATTTGCCGCGCAATTGGTCATGGCCACCCAGTCGCTTGAGGATCTCGCGGATTCCAGGGTGTTTTCCAGCCTGCGCGATAATATCCAGACCCGTATTTATTTGCCCAACACCAACGCGATGTCCGCGCAACTGTTTCCGCTCTACGCAGATCAATTCGGCCTGCATGAAGACCAGGTCGCCCAGATAGCCGCAGGCACGCAAAAGCGCGACTATTTCATTCAGCAGCCCGGCGTGTTCAGGAAAGCCGTCATGGCTATCGATCCGGCCTCGCTCGCGATAGTGCGTTCGGACTTGCTCGCGCAGTCGGTCTTTCAGCGCCATTACGATTCGGGCAAGGTGGACTGGAAGGAAAATTACCGGGAGGAAATGAGCCGTGTTATCTAAATTGTTCAGGATGCTATGTGTCTTGAGTCTTGCCTCGATCCAACCGGCATTCGCCGGAACCGTCGCCGGCACCGGCGGTGCGACGGAATTTACGCAGGAGCTCAATTACGGCAGGCTGGTGTATAGCGGCGCGGTGCAGGCGCAAGAGGTGGCCAACCAGATTACCGCGCAGATCACGCGGGCGCAGCAACTGGTTAACTCTTACCAGAATCTGGCCAACGCTCCGGCCGCGGTCATCGCGCAGACCATAGCGCCATATCAAAATACCATCGCCAGTTCGCAACAGCTGTTAAATTCAGTCACCGGCATTTACAACGCCTATAACCAGGCCGCGCAGATGGTGCAAGCCCGCACTGCGGAAGCGCAGGCACTGGGCACCACCCCGCAGCAGTACCTGGCGCTGGAATCCCAGCTCGCAGCGCAAAAAGGCGGTATTTATCAGGCCGCCTATCAGCGCGACACCCAAAC
>DAICZK010000062.1 GCA_027311185.1 Sulfuriferula sp. | reverse complement strand
ATATTAACGATCCTCGTTTCGATTTCCCTGGCGTACTGGAGAGCGTTTTCCAGCTGTTCAAGGAGCTGGACATCGAGCGCGAACGTATTCCGCTGATTACGGCCGGCGGCATCAATACCCACGAAAAAATTCGTGTGCTGCTAGCGCTGGGCGCCAGCGCAGTGCAGCTGGGCACGCCATTTGCAGTGACTGAGGAAGGCGATGCTCACCCCAATTTCAAGCAGGTGCTGGCCGAGGCGAAGCCGGAAGATATCGTCACCTTCATGAGTGTTGCCGGCTTACCGGCGCGCGCGGTGCTTACGCCGTGGTTAGGCAATTATCTACGTCGCGAAGCCAAATTGCAGGGCTGCACCAAAAGCCATCCCGAACGTTGCGCTTCGGGACTGCAATGCCTGACCCAGTGTGGGTTGCGCGATGGTATCGCGAAGGCGGGCCAGTTCTGCATCGATTCGCAACTCGCCGCCGCGTTGCGCGGAGACATCAGTAAAGGCCTGTTTTTCAGGGGCTCGGAGACATTGCCTTTTGGCGCCGCTATCCGTCCCGTGCGCGAGCTGTTGCACTATTTACTGACCGGTGACAAGCCGGCATTCGCACAAGGCTGAAAACGCCGCGACTCAAAGGGTGCGCGAGTAGCGTGGCGCGGTCTCGGACGGCGTTTGCAGGTAAGCGTCGAAAGCCATGGCGATATTGCGCAGGAAAATCCGTCCGGGATCGGTCACGCGTATGCGTTCCGGGTCGACCTCCACCAGCCCGTCGGTCGCCATGTCCTGTAGTTCGCGCAGTCCGTCCTTGAAGTAGGTATCGAAGTCGATGCCCCATTTTGCGCCGAATTCTGCCTTATCCAGTTCCAGGTCGCACATAATGGATACAATCGCGTCGCGCCGCAATTTGTCGTCGCGCGAAATCCGCACGCCCCGCTCTGTAGCCAGCGCCCCCGAGGCGATGGCATTCTGGTAGTCGCCGAGATTCTTGGCATTCTGCACGTAAACTTCGTCGGTCTGGCTGATCGCCGATACGCCGAAGGCATAAATATCGCAGTTCTTGTGCGTGGTATAGCCCTGAAAATTGCGCCACAGCGTTTTGTCGTGACGCGCTTTGACCAGCTCGTCGGTGGGCCGCGCAAAGTGATCCATGCCGATGTAGACGTAGCCCGCCGCGCCCAGGCGTTCCATGATCAGCTTCTGTAGCGCGATGCGCGTATCGAAATCCGGCAGGTCGGCGTCGTGGATCAGTTTTTGATGTTTTTTTACCCAGGGTACGTGGGCATAGCCGAATACCGCCAGCCTGTCGGGCTGCATATCGACGATGCGGTCCAGCGTTTGCGCAAAGGACTGCACAGTCTGATGCGGCAGCCCGACCATCAGATCCATATTGATGCTTCCGAATCCGGCTTCGCGCATCCATCCGTACACCTCGCGTATCAGCGCTTCGGGCTGCACGCGGTTGACCGCCGTCTGCACTCGCGCGTCCAGATCCTGTACGCCTAGACTCAGGCGGTTAAAGCCAGCGTCTTTAAGTGCCTGAACGTGTTCCCGGCTCAGCTCGCGCGGATCAACTTCGCAGCCGATTTCGGCGTCGGCGCTAATCTGGAATCGTGCCGCAAGATGCCCGAACAGCGCGCGAATATCGTCCGGCCGCAGATAAGTCGGGGTGCCGCCGCCCCAGTGAATCTGCCGCACGATACGCGAGGTGTCGACGATAGCCGCAGTCCGGTCGATTTCCTGAAACAGGATAGCCAGATAGTCGCGCGCTTTATCATAATCCCTGGTCGCTATCATGTTGCAGCCGCAGTAATAACAAAGGCTGTCGCAAAAGGGAAT
Organism: Sulfuriferula sp.; assembly: GCA_027311185.1. Classification (GTDB taxonomy): domain Bacteria; phylum Pseudomonadota; class Gammaproteobacteria; order Burkholderiales; family Sulfuriferulaceae; genus Sulfuriferula. Next base: position 6,264 of record DAICZK010000062.1, on the reverse strand, counting down.
ATGCACGTACAAGGACAAATCGCGGCCATCCGTTTGGGTGGCAAGCAATTCGTCGCGCCACGGGTGCTCGTCAAACGACTCCGCAAAGTACGGCGCCGTCGGGTAGGAGGTGTAGCGGGGGCCGGGTTTGCTGTATTTTTGCAGTAATGCGGTATGGGTTTCCATGGTCGCCATCATGTGAAAGTATGGCCGTATTATAATCCCCCAGCGAGTCGAACCGTGGGATTTTCGGCGTACATTATCAATTTACAATATCTGACGATCTCTAACTCTTTTTTCTGGCCGGCTGTGATAACCTTTCCCGAATAGAGACTCCGGTGATAGTCGTAAGGATGGTGCGCGTCGTGACGCGGTATGACCGGATACTCAGCGACCGCGCATTCAGCGTGTTTCTTCAAAAAAAAGGATGGGATATGCATAACGGCGCAATTTTACGTAACCCCGCTACCCCCTTCGCGTTGCGAGACGAGGCCCGTATTCGGTCGGCCGGGTTGTGTCGCGATCCCTACGACTACGCCTTTGTCGACCAGGCGATCAGCCCGCGCTTCAAGGATGAGGTGCTGGCAGATGCGCCTCGCATCCCCGACCCCGGCAGCTACGGCCTGCCCAGCCTGCGTTACGGCGCGCGCTTCGGAGAGGCCGTCGACGACCTGTTGAGCCCGTGTTTTCGCCGCCTGGTCGAAGAAAAATTCGATACCGATCAGAGCGCCTACCCGCATACCGATTCGCGGCATAAAATCATCACGGTGCTGCTCGGCTTCAGCGCCGAGTGGTCTTATGAGCGGGGCCGCCAGAGAGTCTTGCGCAGTGCGGACCGCAAGGACGTCGCATTCGAGTTTGCGCCCGAATTCGGCCGCATTCCCATGTTCCGCGTCTGCGATCATTCCTGGCATGGCTTTCTGCCGCAAAAAGGTCAGCGCATGAGCCTGCAGTTGTGTTTCGTCGATTCGGAATCCAATGTCAGGCGCCAAATAAATATTTTGGAACCGACACGCCATGAGTTTTCCCTGCATACCTGAAGCGGCCGACGTGGCAAAACGTTTTGTGCGGGCATTGCGCGCAGCGCAGCGCGACGACGATCCTTATCGTCATTGGCAGCTCTACGACGTGCTGCCCGAGAGCCTGGCGACAGCTATCCTGATCCTGCCCATCGCGCCGCCCGCTATAGCCGACTGTCACGGCGTACGCGATATCGATAACGGCAAGCGCACTTTTTTACTCCCGAATTGCAGGCTACGTTTCCGGTCTGCGCGGTGTTCGCTCAGGCGCTACAACGTCCCGAGGTCGCCCACGAATTCGCAAAAACCTGCGCGATTGACGTTGCGGGGGGTTATCTGCGCATGGAATATATTCAGGATACCGATGGCGCGTGGCTGGAGCCGCATCGCGACATTCCCGAAAAACTCTTCTCCCTGGTGCTCTATCTGTGTACCGGACCGGAAGCGGCAGAATGGGGCACGGACATCTACGATATGCAGCGCCGCTGGGTCGGGCGCAGTTCAGCCGAATTCAATTCGGCGGTCATTTTCGTCGCCGGACCCGATACCTGGCACGGCTTCGATCCGCGGCCTATCAAAGGCGTGCGCCGCCTCATGGAGATCAACTATGTCCAGCTGAGCTGGCGCGACCGGGACCAGTTGTGCTTTCCCGATCAACCGATCAGCGTATTGTGACAACACCATGAACATATTGAGCGCACCGGCAAAAGCCAATTCGACGGTTTCATTGAGCGAGGGCGTGACGAGCAAGCGGTTTGCCGGCGCTCGCCGCCTTGGGCCTGTCGCCGGTTACAGCGGTTTTTCGCCGCATTTTTCTCAGCGACGTAGCGAACCAGTCTCGCGCTGTCGAAGCCAGCTATCTGTTCATCGACACCCGGCCAACCCCGTTGCCGTTTCCATCGTGCAGCAGCCGCCGTTGTCCGGCGTGAAAATCGCGGTGCTGGCTTATCACGTCGATAGTGCCGAGCCGTTCGTAAAACAGCGCGTTTCTGCCCACTATGTGTCGTTCGAGAAGCAAGGCCTGCGGCATCTGTGGAGTACACAGCTCCGCGCGGGCGGCTGCGATTTCGCGCCCTCGCCGGTGGCCGCGAAAACGCAAAAGGTATTTACCGATCTGATTGATGTGTTGTCGGGTGCGGGCGGGACCTTGCGCGATCATTGCGTGCGTACCTGGATTTACCTCAGAAATGTCGACGTGTTCTACCAAGATATGGTCGACAGTCGCACCGCGCTGTTCGCGCAGCAGGGTTTGACCACGGATACGCATTATATTTCGAGCACCGGCATCGAGGGCGCGTGCGCGCACCGCAGCAGATGTCCTTCCTCAATGACTTCGACCGTCTGTGCGCGACCAAGGATTACAATGTGACTTTCGAGCGCGGTACTCGTATCGCCTACTCCGATCGCGCGCACTATTTCATCTCGGGTACGGCAAGCATTGATACTGCCGGGCGGGTCGTGCATCCGGGCGACGTGCTCAAGCAACTCGATCTTGCGCTGACTAACGTCGAGGCGCTGTTGCACTCGGGATCGGCCGGCCTGGATGACATGATGCACCTCATTGTTTATCTGCGCGATCCGTCCGACTACGCGCCAGTCAGATGCGTGTTGTCGGCACGTTTTCCCGGGCTGCCCGTCATTATTGTACAGGGTGCCGTCTGTCGGCCAGAATGGCTGATCGAAGTCGAATGCATTGCCGTGACCGCCAACGACGAGCCTGCTCTGCCGGCGTTTTAGCGCTCCTGCCCCGCCTTGTCTCGCTCGGCGAAAACCTCTTTGGCGGCAAAAGTGCCGTTCAACGCGGCGGGAAATCCGGCGTACACAGCCATCTGTATCATGATTTCAACGACTTCCTGCCGAGTGCAGCCGACATTGAGCGCGCCGTGAATATGAACCTTGAGTTGCGGCTGTGCGTTGCCGAGCGCCGTGAGCGCTGCGACTGTGGCAATTTCCCGTTCCTTTAGCGTGAGTACGCCGCGCGAATAAATGTCCCCAAAACCAAACTCGAAAATATACCGGCCCAGGTCGGGCGCGATGTGTTTAAGCGCTGCGATGACCTGTTCGCCTGCGTGGCCGTCGACCTCCTTGAGCTTTTCTACCCCCCAAATATAACGTTCAGAATCCATTTCAATACCCCTTCAAGCATAAATAAAACTGATTAATCGGCATAGCCGGCGATTTTGGCGTCGAGGATGGTCAGGCAGGTCTGCAATTCGGCGATGCGCGTGCGGACGTGTTCGCGATGGGTTTCGAGCAGGTCTCGACGCTCGTTCCTGGTAGGCTCGCCGACTGCGCGCAGCTCTGCATAGCGCAGCATAGTGCGGATTGGCATTTCAGTCGTTTTCAGGCGGCCGAGAAATTCTATCCAGCCCAGTATGGACTCGTCGTAATCACGGTTGCCGGACTGACCGCGCGCTGCGTAAGGCAGCAATCCGATGCGCTCATAGTAGCGCAAGGTGTGCGCGCCCAGTCCGCTGCGTTTCGCCAGTTCGCCGATTTTCATCACATTCCTTTCTCGTCACGACAGTCGTCACTATAAAACCTGGAGCGTACTCCAAGTCAAGCGGGAATTGAATTTCAGGTCATAAAAGCAAAATCGCGCCAGTGTCTGATTGACGTCAGACCGATATTTGCGGAGGGTCGGCATACTCAACGCGAGAGCAGGAAAACGTCAGCGTTGGGCTCCGACAGATATTCATTGCATGCCTATTGAAAATCCGTTGAATAGCTTTTAAACTAACTGGCCTTACGGTTTTAATCGAGCGAGACAAATATGACTAAAGAAGTGCAAATGTCGATCAAGATGGAATCCGAACTACGCGAGCAATTTATCGCGCTTGCCGCAGATCGCCATCGCCCCGCTGCTCAGATCATCCGTGAATTAATGCGCCGCTATATCGCAGACAGCGAACTACCCAATGCTTTAACAGCCGATACGCTAGGCAAGAGCGACAGAGATGAAGATGTATTCCATGCTACCAGTGCGGCCGATTTGTTCAGGCAACTGGATATTTAATGCGCTCGCCGAGCTACTCTGGTCAATTTCGGCGTGACGTAAAACTGGCAGAAAAACGCGGCAAGGACATGGGAAAGCTGCGTGAAATCATTGTTTTGTTGTTGGCTGGACAACCCTTGCCGCGCGAGTTGGGGGATCATCCGCTCAAAGGCGACTGGAAGCCAAGGCGCGACCTTCATATTGAACCCGACTGGCTGCTGATTTATCGCATCGACGATGATGAGGTTCACTTTGACCGTACCGGCACGCACGCAGACCTGTTCGGCAAATAAGCCGAAAACCGGGAAGCGCGATTTGGCGACCAATCTGCTTTCGATCCAGTTGCGAGGCGGATCGGTTAAACGCCGCGCACCGAAAAATGTGTAAATTGTCGCCCCAGCTGCTTAATCGCGTCGCAATTTAAGTAATCGGGCCGCATCGCGGGCAATGGCTGCGAGCAGCCCTGCTGGCGGAACTCCTGGAGCACATAGCGCGCGACGCCCATCGCCGCGAGCTCGTTTGCCAGCAAAAGCAGCGTCTTGTGGCTCAGTAATGTGGAGTGCACCGTAGTACGAAATTCGTAATCCACGCCGCCGTCCAGAATCAACCGCGCGCTGGCCCGGGCTTTGTCGCTGCTGCCCGCTATGCCGGTCACGTAGTGATAATCGGCAAACGGCGCTTTGATGTCCATTCCCACCCAGCCGAGCAAGGGAAGCACGGCGCGCAGACGCGCCGGGTACATGCCGGCGGTATGCAGGCCGACTTTGAACCCAGTGCCTTGACCGCCATTGCAGCGTCGGCCAGGCCGTCTTGCAGGGTCGGCTCGCCGCCGCTGAAGACGACTGCATCGAGCAAGCCTGACCGGCGGGCGAGAAACTGCATTACCTCGTCCCAGGCCAGCGCAGGCGCCGTGCTCGCCGGCAGCAAATGCGGATTGTGACAATAGGCGCAGCGCCACGGACAACCCTGACAAAATACGACAGCTGAAAAACAGCCGGGATAATCGGTCGCGGAATAAGGCGTAACGCCGCCGATGCGTAGCATGGAAATCAACGCCTGGGCCGGGTGTGAGCTTCGAGAAAAAATTTACGCTTTGCGTGCTCGGCTTTCTTGCCGATATTGAAGGATGCCACTGGGAGATGGTATCCCATTACCCGGGTCCAGGCCTCGCAAGGCTGGCGTTCGGTGTCCGCCAAAATACAGCAATCGGCGCTCGGTGCGGGGTGCTTGAGTGGTGCGGTCATGAGTTTCTCCTTGGCGATTATGCAACTGCGTGCTGGCGTTTTTCAGCGATTTTCTCCTGATCGCAGCGCGGGCAGTATGGGCGCTCTCCGGCCAGGTAGCCATGTTTCGGACATATTGAGAAAGTCGGCGTGATCGTGATATAGCGCAGGCCGAAGCGTTCCAGCGCGCTTCACCAGGGTTTTGCAGGCCTCGGCGCTGGACAGGCGCTCGTTCATGTAGAGGTGCAGCACCGTGCCGCCGGTGTATTTTTTCTGCAGGGCTTCCTGCCGCTCCAGCGCTTCGAACGGGTCGTCGGTAAACCCGGCCGGCAATTGCATAGAGTTGGTGTAATACGGGCTGTCGGCGGTGCCGGCCTGGAGTATGCCGGAAAAACGTTTGCGGTCTTCCTTGGCAAAGCGATAGGTCGTGCCTTCGGCGGGCGTGGCCTCGAGGTTGTACATGTGTCCGGTTTCGTCCTGGAACGCCAGCATCCTGGCGCGCACGTGATCGAGCAGGCGGAGCGCGAACTGGTTTCCCCAAGCGCTGGTAATATCATAGCTATCGGCGCTAAAATTACGGATCATCTCGTTGATGCTCAGGGTGGAAAAATGGTTGCGCAGGGTGCCAAGGTAGCGTTTGGTGTAGGGGAACAGGCCGGCGTCCATGTGCCGCTGTATGACTTTGCGCTTGATTTCCAGGCTGTTTTTGCCCAGTTCCAGCAACTCGTCAAGACGGGCATAAAGGCCCGCCTCGTCGCCTTTGTACGGGTAGCCCAGGCGCGCGCAGTTAATGGTCACCATCCCTACCGAGCCGGTTTGCTCCGCGCTGCCGAACAAACCGTTGCCGCGCTTGAGTAATTCGCGCAGGTCGAGCTGCAGGCGGCAGCACATGGGGCGCACCATGTTCGGTTTCAACTTCGAATTGATGAGGCTCCGGAAATAGGGCAAGCCGTATTTTGCCGTCATCTCGAACAGCAACTGAGCGTTTTCGCTCTCCCAGGGGGAATCGGGAGTCATATTGTAGGTGGGAATGGGGAAGGTAAAGACC
>DAICZK010000061.1 GCA_027311185.1 Sulfuriferula sp. | reverse complement strand
GTACTCGTGCCCTCGAAATTCGCGAACGGGTTATACCCCGGATCGCCATAGGCAATTTCCTGCGCTGTGCGGTATTTGCCCTGCGCTTTCCACAGCTCGCCGCTCCATGGCGTGAAATCGGCCTGGTATACCTTGACCGACCCGTCGGGCATTTTTTCGACCTTTTGTACGACGATGCGGCCCGTGGCGCTGTCCGGCGAATACTGGGCAAAAATATAGGCGGAATTTTTGGGGAATTTCTGCATCGCGCTCGATATTTGCTGATTTGTAATCCCAGCCGTGCCTACCGTTTCACGCCCCAGCGTGATCCACTTGTCGCCGGTAATCATCTCAGCGGTGACAGACAGACCCGATCCGGCTCCCGTCGTGTCCGACTGGCCCGTCGCGCCGGGCAGAAACGTGCCTTTGCCCAGTAACTGGAAATTATCGGTGGGAACGGCCACAGCATTAGCCAGCGCGCCTATCGCCGGGTAGCTAATCCAGTGACTGGGGTCGGCCACCCAGTTATGCCAGGCCGCCGGGGAAGGATCGGTATCCGTATCGGTACCCCAGCCCGTCGGCGCGGGCTTGCTCGCGAACGAAGACGAATCGGCGTAAGCCGTCTCGTCGTACGGCAGCATGACGGCGGTAGCGAGCAAAATCTGTATCAGCGCCCAGCCTATGGTGCGGTGCGTGCGCGTGACGAAACGGCGCACGATGCCAGCGTGTTCACCCAGCAGGGCGGGCCGGTAATTCAGCAGTTTGGCGAGCAGGATAGGCATGGATTCTCCTTTCTCAATTGGCGTAGTTGGTGACAATGGGCGCGACATAAATGTAATTGGCGGCGGGCAGCTGATTGACCGTATCGTTGCGGTAATCGTAGGTTTGCGTGGTATTGAACGGGTCGATAATGATGTAAGCGTAACCCGCCGCGCTGGCGCCACTGGGAAGGCTGACGGTTTTGGTGTAGTTCTGCGTCGGCGCAATGGTATTGTTGCTTACATTGCCGATCAGATAATAATTCCCGTCCGGCGTGACATAGTAGCGATTCACCATGGATTGCACTTCGTAGCCTATGCGGCCGGTGTTGGTATAGGTGCCGCCCGTCGTGGTATCGATATTGACCGGCGAGACGGCGTAATCGCCATAGGTAAGCCAGCCCCAGTAACTCAGGTTGGTGGCATAAATAGAGGGATACGTTACGATAAAGGTTTGCGATCCCGCGGGCGTAAATAAAAGCACCGGTGACAGTGGATCGTTCCAGATGTCATAGGGTGTGATGATGGAGATAGAAAACTCTGAAAATGAAAATGGAGACTGAATGCCGGAACAAGTAGCGCCGGTGGGCGGGCAGCTCAAAGCTCCGGTAATTTCTGGAAATGATGCGGGATTGCCGTTATTAGAATAATTAACTATCCCAGTCCCATTATTCATAAAATAATGGTAAGCGCCCGACGTATCCTGACACTGATACATTTCCGCATACAAATCGGAGGTATTGGAAGCCGGATAAATACTGTAATTGGTTACATAGCCGCCATTTCCGTCGGAGTAGCTATTATAGATTCCTGTTTCATAAACCAGCCATGGCGACGCACCGCCCCCGTTAAAAGCAAAGGCGTTGGTAATCGCGAACCCTGACGTGGGCGGGAGAATCGCATTGCCGTTATTGTCAACGAGATTGATGACATACTGGCCATAATTACAGTTGGTATACCCATTCTGCGACCATGTCCTCGTATCGACGCTCACTGTCACTGCGGCAGTCTGTATCGTGTTGCCGTTGGCGTCCGTGCTGGTGGTATACACCGGCGTCAAAGTGCGCACGTAATCGACATAGCCGCCGCTCGCGCCGTTGGCGTTTTCCATGCTGATGAAATCGGTATAGCCGTTGATCGGCACAGCCGGGCAACCGGTATCGCTGGGGTTGGCGGGGTTGGGCGAAGCTGGCGTGTAGGGATCGCTCGCGTGATTGATCAGGCACTTGAGTCCATAATCCGGGTCGCAGCCCACTTGCCCGGTGGCGTTCGCGGTGCAGCCAGCCGGATAAGTCGTCGCGGTTGATACGGCGGAGGGCGCGTCGAATGCGCCATTGACGTTGATTATCTGCATCGCGGTAACGGGCGCCATTTGCTGATTGACCTGCTGCCACTGGATAGTGCCTGCCTGGGGATAAGCAAAACTCGGCGGCAACGCGGCGGCAACGGCTTTCGACGTGTAATCGGCGTAAACGAAATTGGGTGCCGTCGGGATCAGTTGCGCGTTGCCGTAGCGTGGTCGACCACTACTGTCCACGATCTCCTGCCAGGTCAGATACATGGGATGGCTGTTGCCCTGCACCATGACTTGCTGCTGGAAATTGAAAATGGCGGAGCCCGCGCCGGCACTCGTCATATAAACGGACAGTTGACTCGCCAAGGGCAGGGCGTACTGCGCGAAACTCGCGTTGGCGCTACTGAGCAACGCGCTTTGCGACAGGGGATTGCCGCTCCCGTCGACCGCCGGAACGACCGGAGCCTGCACGATACCACTCGCGGCAATATTCTGCTCCTGCGCGGCGGCCAGGTTGAACGACAGGCCCGAATCGGGCGTATAACCAAGCGACGAGGTATAGGCCTTGAAACTCAATGGATAATTTGGCGGCTGGCCTATGGTCTCATACACCAGCACGGTTTTGCTGGCTTTGGAGCTGGTGGCAAACGCTGGCAGCGCTGTCACGCCCAGTGCCACGGCCAGCCATAACACGCCCCACGATGGCCACCGGATTTTCAGGCTTTTCATGCTTGCCTCCATTTTTAGCGCGTCATGGGGAAACTGGCCGCAGGTATGCCGGGGAACCCGGACTGCATGCTGCTGGGCGGCGTGCCGCCGGTGCCGCCCAGCCCGCCTGCGCCGGCCAGCGTACGAATGTCCTGTTTATCGACATTGGCGACGGGCACCTGCGCGACGGCTATGATCGCGCCGCCGATGAGCGCCGAGCGATCGGCGATCTGGTCAACGCGCCCCAGACCCGCGACTTGATCGCCGACCTTCGCGTAAATGATTTCACCACGCGACTCGATCATCGCGACGCGACTGTCACCGCGCCGCAGTATGCCGATCAGTTGAGGCCCGCTGGGCGGCACATAAGCCGCGACGGGCGGCAGTGACGCGACGATCTGGGCCGATTTTTTGGTTTTTGCCAGTTTTTTGGCTTTGACCGCCGGTTCGGGGAAGCGGTCTGCCGGATAATCCGCTGCGTAGCCTTGCCGCCCTCCCATGCCCGCGCCGCCGGATTGACCCAGCTGTTTTTTTAATTCGGCGGCAAAAATCTTGTCGGCGTTTTGCAGCATGAATTCGGCCTTGGCTTTTTTGGTCTGCTCCTCGAGCAGGCTGTTCTGCGCCTTGGTAAGCTCGACCGTCGCGCGCGTCTGTTCGAGCGCCAGCGGCAGACCATTGAAGGGGTCTATGTCCGCGGCCTGAACGCTGCCGCTCAGGGCGAATGTGATGACGATCAGGGGAGTGGTTTTCACTATCGTATCCTTTTAGTTATTCACCCCGACGACCGCCTGTGCGTAGGCGACGTTACCGGGCAGGGTAGTAGAAACGAGCGCCGTATAAGGCGGAATGTCCATGGTCAAGGTGCCAACGCTATTGGTAGTGGGATTGTCAGGCGACCTGACGTTGTTGCTCGCGTTCTCGAAATTCATGATATTGCCGTAGCCGTCGGTCACGTCGTCCTTGGAGAGCGACAGCGCGACGTTCAAATCGCTCGCCAGTCCGCTGTACATCGGCGTCGCGACGGTCGTGTAGAAAATCAGGTTGCCGGGATTGCTCGAATCCCAGCGCGTGATGTTGGAACTCGCAACCGAGTAATCCGGCAGATCGCCATTCGACCAGTAATCGATGGAGGACGAACGGCTGGGATCGGATTGATAGCGGGCGACGTAATATTCCTCAAGCGCCTGCGCGACGACTTTCATTTTTTCGGCGGTTAGCGTGTATTTGGCCACCGAGAACGCGCGCCCGTCGAACAGCACGCCGCTGTCATCGCCGCCCAAACTGAGATTGCCCGCAGCGTCGAGCATGGTGCCGCTGTCGAGCACGTTGTTGGGGCCGGTGGAAATAAACGCCACGGTATGATAGTAAAGGTGTACGCCGTTCAAAGCCACGTAGCTCTGCGGATTGATCAGTATGCACAGCGGCGCGCCGTAGCCGTCCTTGACCAGACTGCCAGCTGCATGGCCGGTATATTGCGACCACGGGATGAAATTGGCGGCCGTGGCATTACAGCGCGCGCCTGCGCCGACAGCGGCGACCGACATGATGCCCGCCGCGCCGAAATTGATTTCGGCGTTGGGGTCCGATTCGATTTGCTGCATGTTGGCGAGGTACGCAGTTGAAAATCCGCTTTGCAGCTCGGACAAGCGGTTCTGCGTATCGGCGCCCGACTGGAAGTTGATCATATATTTGAGTTGCGGCGCGACCGCGACGGTCATGATCGCCATCAGGGTAATCGCGACCAGGATCTCGACCAGGCTGAAACCCCGATGCTGGTTGACGCCTTGCGATCTGTAGTTGTCGTGGTGTGCCATCGCCGCGCCCCGTCAGTGGTAGTTCAGTTTTTGCCGCAAGTCGTTCGGGTCGTAGGCCGCAGCCAGCGCTTCCTCCGCGCTGACTGCGTTCATTTTCACGAGTTCGGCGAGCTTGTTGTTCATGAGCATCTGGCCGGAATCGCCCGATTGCCCGATCGCGTTCATCAACGTTTGCAGCTTGTAGTCGCGGATGATAGAGGCGATATTCGAGCTGTTGATCATGAGCTCGTAGGCCAGCGTGCGGCCATTGCCGTTGAGGCGGCGCACCAGGGTTTGCGACATCACGCAGTTCAGCACCGAAGAAAAAATGTTGCGCGCCCAGTCTTTTTCGTCGGCGGGGAAAAAGGACAACACCCGGTCCACGGTTTTGATCGCCGAATTCGTATGCAAGGTCGACAGCACCAGGTGGCCGGTCTCGGCGGTCTCGATGGCGATGGCGATGGTCTCGAGGTCGCGCATCTCGCCGACGAGCACGATGTCCGGGTCTTCGCGCAGCGCGGCGCGCAGAGCGTGCTTGAACGCACTGGCATCGCGTTCGAGGCCGATTTCGCGCGTCGTCACCTTGCATTTTTTGGAAACTATCGGATATTCGACCGGGTCTTCGATGGTGATGATGTGCCCCTCGCGCTTGAGGTTGAGGTTTTCGAGCAGTGCCGCGAGCGTAGTCGATTTTCCCGAACCCGTGGAGCCGGTGACGAGGATCAGCCCGGTGGGGCGGTCGATCTGCTCGATCAGCGCCGTCGGCAGACCGATTTCTTCGACCATCGGGGTTCGGCTGTTAAGCTTGCGCATGACCATCGCGAGGCGTCGGTTATTGGCGTAAACCAGATCGACGCGCAAGCGGAACGCATCGTAAGTCACCGCGAAACCGTCGCCGTCCTTGCCCGACACTCTGGGCACAGCCAGTTTGTCGGCGGGCGTATTGATGCTGAATTCGCGCAGCAACAGGGCGATTTCTGAATCGGACATCAACGCGTTGCCATCGCGCTGCATGACCCCCATCGCGCGGTACCAAATGGGCTCACCCACCGTCAGATGCACGTCGGAGACATGCGCGATTTGCAGGATTGCGGTCAGTCGCTGTTTAACGTCTATCATCATGTTCCTTTACTCGGATACCGCATTCACGGTTAATGGAGCGCCCCAGGGCAAGACGGTGTTCAATCTCACGGTGTAAGGCGGCAAGAGGGTCACGCCCGGAGGGGGCGGCGGCACATAGCTGTTTACGGTGATGAAGGTATCGGGGTCCCAGGCTGTGATCGTATCGGTCGCAGACAGGCCTATCATTGACTGCAACACGGTCTGGCTGATCGGAACGGCCGTTTGATCGACCGGCGTAGCGCTCGTAGGCGGCACATCTTCCGTACCGTAACAAGGCAGCGCTGCTGTAATGCCCGGATCACAAAACCAATTGTTGCCAACTGAGGCATCCGCATCGTTCGCGTTCTGGTCGTCAAAGTAATTCACCAGCAAGTCGGCAATGCGATACATATTGGTGCGCGTTTGCTGTACAAATAGCGACTCGATGGCAAAGCCGGAAGCCAGAATATAAGGCGTATTGGCAAGCGCGCCATTGAGCGTGCCGGGGTTGAACGTGACGGACGTGCAGATCGAGTTCTGCGTGCTTTGGCACACCAGCCCCGCCCCGGTTGCGCCTGGCACCGGGAACCAGAACGCAAAAACGTGATAACCGACGCCATTACTCACCACCAGATCGCTCGCGCCGACGGCTGCGCCGTTGAGCTGCACGTTCGCTTGGGACAGCGCTTGCGCCAGATCGGGCTGACCCGGATTACTGTCGAGCGCATAAGCGTTATTCTGGTACCACGCCAGCAAGGCGCCCCGATCGGCGAGCAGCTCATCCTGCTGCGTAGTATTGCTACCCGGCAAGAACGAGCGGTTGAGCGCGCCGCTATTTTTCAGCTGCGCGACGACAGTGCCTATCGCCAGCGCCAGGCCCAGCGACAGGATCGCCGCAAACAGCACGGCAATGTAACCGGATTGAAGCTTGCTCGGCGGCATGATCAGTATTTGTTAATCATCATGATGATTTCGGTTGGCGTATTCCCGACCACGCAGGGCGTGACATTGAATGCGGCGGCCGTCGGCATCGCAGCGCCACCGGTATAATCAACGCCGTCGCATTTGGACATGAACGCCTCCTGCTGATCGGCCGCCAAACCGTCGATCGCGAGCGAATAACTGGGCACCGCAAAATCCTTGTAGATCCAGATATAAGCGTTGGCGAAACCGACTTTCGTCAGATCCAGCCCGTTATTGGGAATCGCCGCGCCGGTTGCGGCGTTGACTGTCGGCAAGGCCGAGATGTAATCTTCGCTGCCATACAGCGCAGTGGTATCCTGCCCGCAAAAGTTACCTGCCGCAGTAGCCAGCGTTTTGTTGAAAAGCACAGCCAGGTTGTTCGGCGCACAGCCGGTTTTGGCCTCGTACAATGAAACCGCCTTGGCTATGTCCTGCGCTTTGGCGAATAGCGCGGTCACCTTGGAGTCGTTGCCGCTCGATAGCGCGGCCATCAGCCCTGCGGTTAAAATGCCGATGATGGCTATGGTGATAATGACCTCGACCAGGCTAAAACCGGCTTGATGTGTTTCGCCCCACTTTTTATATGTTCGCATGCGCTTGCTCCACTTTAAAAAAATCAATATCGGCTGACCAGCATGCCGACGCTGTTGCCCGCGCTGACGTAAACGCAGGCGTTGCCCTGGCTAAAATCGCCGGGCAAGCCGCTCGTCGCCACATTCGCGTAATCCACCCCGTTGCATTTGCCCATCACGGAATTGATGGCACTCCCCAGGCCGTACACCTCGAGCGCATAGTTGTTGGGCGTGGTGCCCGACAAATTTTGCCGTATGAGCAAATCTCCGCCGGATATACCAATCTGGCTCAATAAAACTCCGTTGCCGCCATCACCAGGCATCGCCGCCATATAATCCTGGTTGCCGTAACTCGCCGTGGTATCGATGCCGCAAAAGTTATTGGCCGGGGTTGCGAGCGATTTGTTGAACAGCACCGACACGTTGCTGGGCACGCACCCGGTATTACGCTGGTACAGCGCGATCGCATTCGCGATCTCTTCCATTTTGCTCATCACTGCGGCGGTTTTGGTTTCTTTGCTGCCGCTGAACGCGGACATGGCCATCGCGGTGATGATGCCGATTATCGCGACGGCGATGATCAGCTCGACCAGGCTGAAGCCGGCTTGCTGACGGCGGCGAGATCGAGCGCCGGGCCGTACTCGGCTCAGGGTCTTCACGCTCATAATTTCTGTCCTATCTGTATATACATGGGATACAGAGTCACGTAGAAAAAGCCGCTGACGATGAGGCCGCCGAATATTTGCGACAGGTAGGTGATTTTTATCTTGAGGATGTCGGTCATGACTTCAACGTCCTGCTCAAGGTCCGAGACCATGCTCATCAAACCTTCAGCCAGGCTCGCGCCGCCTTCCTCCGCAGATTTGACACCGTTGATCACGTACATCGGGAAACCCGCGCGCGCCACGGCGACCGAGATCGGCACCCCGAGGCGCAGAATTTTGTCCATGCGGTTGAACATGTCCTGCGAATCCTGCCGGGTGCAGCTTTTCCTGACCACAGCGGCGGATTCATAGGCGGATATGCCGCCCGCGTCGTAGAGCAGGCCAAACGATGTCCAGGCGGAGGAATGGTCGGATTTTTCGGAAATCAGCCGCCAGT
>DAICZK010000060.1 GCA_027311185.1 Sulfuriferula sp. | reverse complement strand
GGATATATGATTACAATAATGACCGCCCACACATGGCTCCGGGCGGGATGACACCAAAACAACGGCTGGCCATGGGCGCTTAATTCTACTTCTGACCCCTGCTAAAAATGGGGGGTTACCATTACAGGATTATCAAAAATGGAAATTAGAAATATTGAATGGCTCACTTGGGGACAACAATTATTAGCAATTTCTCAAAATGGGCTGGCTTTTACTAAAGATCAGTTTGATCGTGAGCGATTCGAGAATATCCAAAAAATTGCAAAAGAAATACTCACTGTGCAAACGGACACCCCAATAGAGCGGTTATCCATGATTATTTCAGAAGAAAAGGGTTACGCGACGCAAAAGGTTGATGTGAGAGGCGGAGTGTTTAAAGATAACAAGGTGCTTTTAGTTCGTGAAAGATCCGATGGCCTTTGGACGATTCCCGGAGGATATTGCGATGTCGGGGACTCCCCGAGTAAACATCATCATCAACCCGCAAGCTGATCTGATGTTTGGTCGGAACTCGCATTTCACGGCCGCGCCGCGCGCGCGAAAACCACTCATCTGATAATTCGGGAATATCCGAATTATCGATTTGATTATTGTTTATCGCATCCAGACGCGCTTTGGTTTCATCGCTCAGCTTATATTGCCTATTCGGGTCAAGCTCGATATGCACGATATTTCCTTAGTTCTCTTTCTTTGGACTTCCTCGCCGAGATTAGCCTGATCACGTCCCCACGCGGAGTGTATACGACTACAAACACGCGACCATCGATTTCGCTAATTGCAATACGCCTGACCTCACCATAATCGTTACGCCTATCCGGCTCGTCAAGCCGATGCGCATAGAGGAAAACCAGCATTGCCTCTGTAAAACTCACTCCAGGTTTATCCAAATTGGCTTGGGCTTTATCCAGATTGAATTCTACCTGCATGACATCAGTATATACAAATGTAAGTTTTTTTCAATAAAACGTCGCTGGGGAAATTCGCCCCGATCGTTTCAGACATACAAGTATAAACACTTGGAAATCCTCTCAATTCTGGTCATGCGGCATCCCGCCCGTTCATGATCTGATAAATGACCTCCAGGCCGAAACCGCGCGACTGCAAAAAGCGCATTTGCTGGGCGCGTTGTTTCGCGTCGGCCGCAGGCGTGCCGAATTTTTTGTCCCAGACAGCGCGAGCGCGTTCGACTTCGGTGGCTTTAAGCGTGTCCAGCGTTGCGCTAACCAGGGTTTCGGCAACGCCCTGTTCGCGCAGTTCGTGGGCGATTTTCTGGCTGCCGTAGCGCGACTGGCGCGCATGGACCAGTTGTTCGGCAAAGCGCGCATCGGATAGCCAGCCGCGGGTTTGAAAGTCGTCGAGCAAGGGTTCTAGCGGCTCGTCGTCACTGGCGTGCTCACGCAGCTTGCGCGCCAATTCGGCCCGGCTATGCTCGCGACGCGCGAGCGCCTCCAGAGCACGGGTGCGCAGTGATTTCTCTGCCACGCGACGCATCGTCCTAACGGTCAGACGTCTTCGGCTACCGCTGCTACTGTCCCGGCGATGATGGCAGTGTGGGGAATGATGCCGATCGCTGCACGCACCTTATTCTCGATTTCGCGTGCGATTTCGGGATGCTCGCGCAGATAGTCGCGTGCGTTGTCTTTACCATGGCCGATTTTTTCGCCGTTGTAGGCGTACCACGCACCCGCCTTGTCGACGATTTTGTTCGCCACGCCCAGCTCGATAATCTCGCCCTCACGCGAAATGCCTTCGCCGTACAGGATATCGAATTCGGCCTGTTTAAACGGCGGCGCGACTTTATTCTTGACCACTTTCACTTTGGTTTCCGAACCGATTACCTCTTCGCCTTTTTTGATCGCGCCGGTACGCCGTATATCGATCCGCACCGAAGCGTAAAATTTCAGTGCATTGCCGCCGGTGGTGGTTTCGGGATTACCGAACATCACGCCGATTTTCATCCGTATCTGGTTGATAAAAATAACCAGGGTATTCGTGCGCTTGATATTGCCGGTCAGTTTGCGCAACGCCTGGCTCATCAGCCGCGCTTGCAATCCCATGTGCGAATCGCCCATTTCGCCTTCGATCTCGGCCTTGGGCGTTAACGCCGCTACCGAATCGATCACCACGATATCCACCGAGCCGGAGCGCACCAGCATATCAGCGATCTCGAGCGCCTGCTCGCCCGTATCGGGCTGGGAAATCAGCAGGTCCGAGACATTGACGCCGAGTTTTTGCGCGTATTGAGGGTCAAGCGCGTGTTCGGCGTCGATAAATGCGGCGATGCCGCCCAGTTTTTGTGTCTCGGCGATGACCTGCAAGGTCAGCGTCGTTTTACCTGACGACTCGGGGCCGTAGATTTCGACGATGCGTCCGCGCGGCAAGCCGCCGACCCCAAGCGCAATATCCAGGCCGAGTGATCCCGTCGATACCACCTGAATGTCGTTCACCACTTCGCCGTCGCCCAGGCGCATGATGGAACCCTTGCCAAAACTTTTTTCTATCTGGGCCAGCGCTGCAGCCAGAGCCTTGCTTCTGTTTTCATCCATTTTCGTTCCTTTTGTGTTGCAGGTCTAAAGCAAAAAATACAGGCTCGTCATTTGTTAATAATAATATGGATAACACCCATTTTCAATGACGGCCTGTTCAAGATAATCCCGATCGCAAATACTAGGAGCCTGTCGGACTTAAAGGAAATCAGCTGCACATCCGCCTGACCGGTCCATATTTCACCGTTTTTTGGTCAATAGAACGACTATTGACCTGAAAAACCGGCTAAATACGCCCTCGCCCAGCCGAATTATCGCTACGATTCTTCGAGTCCGACAGGCTCCTAGGACAATAATTCGATAACACCACGCAGTGCCGCCGCGACCGCGCGCGCACGGATCTCGTCACGCTCACCGCTCAACCGGCAAGTCGTCGTCAACGACGTACCGTCATTCATGGCCCAGGCGATGCAGACGGTGCCTACCGGCTTTTGCGGGGTCCCGCCGCCTGGACCTGCAATCCCGGAAATTGCCAGAGCGACCTGCGCGGCGCTGTGTTGCAGCGCGCCTCGCGCCATCTCGCTGACCGTGGCTTCGGATACTGCGCCGTACGCATTCAGCGTATCCGCCGACACGCCCAGCTGCTGTTGTTTCGCCAGATTGCTGTAAGTAATGAAGCCGCGCTCGTACCACGCGGAGCTGCCAGGCACGGCGGTCATCGCCATCCCGACCCAGCCGCCGGTACAGGATTCTGCCGTCGCCAGCTGAAAATCGTGCCGCTGCAACGCTGTGCCGGCTTGTTCGGCGAGCTGATACAACTCCGCGTCGTCAGGTCTCATCTGAGCCAATATTCAACTCCCGCCAGGATTGCGATCGTATAACCGGCCGCCAGCACATCGTCGAGCATGACCCCCAAGCCGTTCTTGACATGCCGGTCAAACCAGTTTATCGGAAACGGTTTCCAGATATCGAAAATTCGGAATACGATAAACGCCCCCATTATCCATGCCGCCTTGCCAGGCGTAAACCACAATACCAGCCAGAATGCAGCAATTTCGTCCCAGACGATGCCGCCATAATCGGGCACGCCCAGATTGCGCCCGGCAATATCGCAAATCCAGATCCCAGCCAGCAGTGCCGCGCCTATGATCACGGCCAGTTGCGCAGGCGAGAACAACTGCGTGAGCAAATAATACAAAGGTATCGCGGCGAGCGTGCCGAACGTGCCGGGCGCTGTGGGCGCCAATCCGCTACCAAAGCCGAACGCCAGAAAATGCGCCGGGTTTCGTGTGATAAAGCGCCAGTCCGGGCGGATGTCGGGGCTATTCATCAACGAGCGCCGAAATGCTCATAGCCCGTTATCGCAACCGGCATGTCTTGCCCCCGAGCGTCGAGCAACTGCAAACCCGCCGCTGCCCGAATGCTGCCGATTGCGGTCAGGCGCAAACCGAGCCGCTCGCCGATGGCCTGGATAGCAGGCTCCGCATCGGGCGGCGCGGTAAAACACAACTCATAATCGTCGCCACCCGCCAGCACGCAGCGATCAAACAGCGGATGGGCCGCTTGACGCTGCACGATATCGCTCACCGGCAGCCGATCGTAGTCGAGTACCGCGCCCACTCCCGAACGCGCCAGAATATGCCCCAGATCGGCCAGCATACCATCGGAAATATCGATCGCGCCATGCGCCGCCTGACGCAACGCCATCCCCAGAGCGACCCGCGGCATAGGCGCATGTAAGCGCGCGCTCAAGGTTTCGAGTTCAGCGTCATCCAACTGCACTTCGCCTTGCATCGCCGCCAACGCGAAGGCGGCGTCACCCAGACAGCCCGACACCCAGACGGTATCTCCGGCCCGCGCCTGGTCGCGGCGCAATGCCCCGTCCACCGGCACTTCGCCGATGACGGTAAGCGTAATACTCAAACCGCCGCGCGTGGTATCGCCGCCAACCAGGCTGATGCCATGCTGCGCCGCGCACCGGTACAAACCCTCGGCATAAGCCGCAAGCCAGGCCTCGTCGAGCCCCGGAATGGTCAATGCCAGCGTAACCCAGCGCGGCATCGCACCCATTGCCGCCAGATCGGACAAGTTCACCGCCAGCGATTTCCAGCCCAACAGATCGGGGTCGGCATCGGCAAAAAAATGCACGCCCGCCACCAGCGTATCGGTCGAAACCGCCAGCAGCGTTCCCATCGTCGGCTGCAACAAGGCGCAATCGTCGCCTACGCCCAACACCGCGTGCGGCGTAGGGCGGGAAAAAAAACGCCGGATAAGATCGAATTCGCCGGTCATCGGTTGATGGCTCGCTAACGGCGCGGCTTGTTCACTTCCGCGCTGCGCGCTTCGGCGGCGAGCTTGTCCATGACGCCGTTGACGTATTTGTGACCGTCGGTGCCGCCGAAAGTCTTGGCCAATTCGACTGCCTCATTGATCGCCACCCGATACGGCACTTCGCCGTGGTGCAGCAATTCGCGCGCGCCGAGCAGCAATATGGCGTGCTCCACCGGGCTCAATTCCTTGATCGCGCGGTCGACATAGCGGCTCAAACGATGATCCAGTTGATCCGATTCCTCGATGACGCCGTTCAGCAGCGCCAAAAACATCACCTCGTCTATCTCGGCATAACCTTCCTGCTCGCGCAATTGCTTGACCAGCTCTGCCGCGGGCTGCCGGTTCAGCAGCCACTGATAAATGCCCTGCACCGCGAATTCGCGGGCTTTGTGCCGGTTTCCGCTCATAATGCTTTTAACAGGTTGGCCATTTCGATCGCACAGGCGGCTGCTTCCGTGCCCTTGACCGTAGCGCGCGCGTAGGCCTGTTCGTCGGTATCCGTGGTGAGCACGCCGTTGGCAATGGGGATGCCCGTGTCCATCTGTACTCGGTTAATGCCGCTCGCCATTTCGTTGGAGACCAGTTCGAAGTGATAGGTATCGCCGCGAACTACAGCCCCGATCGCGACCAGGGCGTCGAATTTTCCGCTCATCGCCATTTTGCGCGCGGCGAGCGGGATTTCCAGCGCGCCGGGTACGGTCGCCAGCAGGGTATTTTCCTGCTTCACTCCATGCTTCGCCAGCGCATGGGTGCAGGCCGCCAACAAACTGTCGCAAATGTCGCGATTGAACCGGCTCATCACAATGCCGATACGCAGCGCGCTGCCGTTCAGATTGGTCTCCAGCTCGTTGATTCCGTCATAGCTTGTCATACTTGTCCTTGGGGTTGGTTAATGAACCCTGATTATGGGCGGATCGTCCGTCGTAAAAAAATTAATCGGCCTCGTCATACCCGGTCACTTCCAGCTCGAAGCCCGCCAGCGACGGCATTTTACGCTGGGTCGCAAGCAGGCGCATTTTGCCCACGCCCAGTTGCTTGAGTATCTGCGCGCCAATGCCATAATTGCGCGCATCCCATTTTTGCGCAGGTTTGGGTTCGTTTGTGGGAATGGCGTGAGCCAGCAGCTCGGCAGCGGTCTCGGGATGATGCAACAACACGATCACGCCGCACCCGACGGCGGCAATTTTCTGCAAGGCGCGATTGACGCTGTAGGCGTGCACGGTGCTGTCCATCTCCAGCACATCCATCACCGACACGGGCTCGTGCACGCGCACCAGCGTTTCGTCGGCAGCGCGGATATCGCCCTTGACCAGCGCCAGATGCGCGGCGCCGGAAATTTTCTCTTTATACGCGACCAGCCTGAAATCGCCGAATGCGGTCGTAATGGTCCGGCTGCCCACGCACTCGATCAGGCTTTCGTTTTGACTGCGGTAATGGATCAAATCGACGATCGCGCCGATTTTCAGACCGTGCTCACGCGCGTAGCCGATCAAATCCGGCAAACGGGCCATGCTGCCGTCGTCATTCAAAATTTCGCAGATCACTGCCGCGGGCTCCAGTCCGGCCATGCCCGCCAGATCGCAACCCGCTTCTGTATGCCCGGCGCGGATCAATACCCCGCCCGGCTGGGCGCGTAGCGGGAAAATATGCCCCGGTTGAATAATATCGGTCGCCTTGGCATGTTTGGCCACCGCAGCGCGTATGGTGCATGCGCGGTCGGCGGCGGAAATTCCGGTTGTCACGCCCGACGCCGCCTCGATCGAGACGGTAAAAGCGGTGCTGTAAGGCGTTTGATTGTCGGCCACCATCTGGCGCAAATCCAATTGCTTGCAGCGTTCGTCGGTCAAAGTCAGGCAGATCAGCCCGCGCGCGTATTTGGTCATGAAATTGACGGTTTCCGGCGTTGCAAATTCGGCAGCCATGACCAGATCGCCCTCGTTCTCGCGATCCTCCTCGTCGACCAGCACGACCATTTTGCCAGCTTTGATATCTGCGATGATATCGGTAATCGGGCTTAAATTCATATTACGACACCTTGGTTTCCAGGGAATAATTCAAGATGCGTTCGGCGTAGCGTGCCATCATGTCGACCTCGAGATTGACTCGACTGCCCGCGCTCAAACTGCCCAGATTGGTGTGCGACAGCGTATGCGGAATCAGATTAATGGAAAAATCGGTAGCGCCTACCTGATTGACGGTCAGACTCACGCCGTTGACGGTGATCGAACCCTTGGTCACGATGAAACGCGCCATGTCCCCCGGCGCGCGGATCACCAGCTCCACGCAGTCTCCGACCGGCGCAAACTGCAATACTTCGCCCACTCCGTCGACATGCCCCGATACCAGGTGCCCGCCCAGCCTGTCCGCCAGACGCATGGCCTTTTCCAGATTGACCTCCAGACCGACGGGAAAACCCGCGCTGCATCGGAAAGTCTCGGCCGACACGTCAACGCTGAATCCCGCAGGTGCGAGTTCGACTACGGTCAGGCAAACGCCGTTGCACGCAATCGAATCGCCCAGAGCGACATCGCTCAAATCCAGATCGCCGCCCCGCAATTCGATGCGAGCGTCTTCACCTTTCTGCGCCACCGTTGCCACCGCGCCCACCGCCTGAATGATTCCTGTAAACACTGTCGACCCTTTATCGGAAATGTCAGTTGAAACGGAGGCTGGAAACCGTTAATCGGCTTCGTCCAGCACCGCTGAAGTATAAACCTCCTGCACGTCATCCAGGTCCTCCAGCGCATCGAGCAGCTTCTGCATTTTCACTGCCTCGTCGCCAGCCAGCTCGACGTCGTTTTGCGGTTTCATGCTCACTTCGGCAAACTCGCTTTTAAACCCGGCTGCTTCCAGCGCCGATTTAATCGTATGCAATTCATAAGGCGGCGTAATCACCTCGATGCTGCCGTCCTCGTGCCCCATCACATCGTCGGCGCCCGCTTCCAGCGCGGACTCCATCAAGGCATCCTCGTTGACTCCGGGCGCGAACAATAACTGGCCACAATGGCGGAACTGGAAAGCCACGCAGCCATCCGTTCCCATATTGCCGCCGAATTTGCTGAACGCGTGACGCACATCGGCGACAGTACGCACCTTATTGTCGGTCAGGCAATCGACCATCACCGCCGCGCCGGCTATGCCGTAACCTTCGTAGCGGATTTCCTCGTAATTGACGCCTTCGAGGTCACCGCAACCGCGTTTGATCGCTCGCTCGACGGTATCCTTGGGCATGTTTGCGTCAAACGCCTTATCCATCGCCAGGCGCAGACGCGGATTGGTACCCGAATCGCCGCCGCCTAGCTTGGCCGCCACGGTAATTTCCTTGATCAATCGCGTAAAAATCTTGCCGCGCTTGGCATCCGTCGCGGCTTTTTTGTGTTTTATATTGGCCCACTTGCTATGCCCGGACATAAAAACCCTCTTGGCTTGAGAATAAAACGTGTGATTTTACCACTTCGCGCCGCCTTCCGAACAATAAAGGATTATTAAAAAATAGGCTGTCTAGGAGCCTGTCGGAC
>DAICZK010000005.1 GCA_027311185.1 Sulfuriferula sp. | reverse complement strand
ATTTCAACAGCTACTGCCTTCGGCGCAACGTCTGTACCTCACCGAAATCGACCAGGACATAGCCGAGGGCGATGCGTGGTTCCCGGAGTTCGACAAAACGGCATGGCGCGAAGCGCGACGTGACGCGCAATATGACGAGGTCAGTCGGTGCGCTTTCGATTTCGTGCTGTACGAACGCCTGTAATAACCGCAGCCGGACAAAAAAAGAGGCGCATCAAGCGCCTCTTTTTTTCATTCAACTATCGCGACTCCGGAATGTTCAGCTCCAGGAACGATTGCCGTTACCATTGCTCCGGGCGCCGCCATTACCGCTCTTGAAACCTGTGCCGGTAGCTTGACCGTCACGACGAAAACCGGTGGCGCTGGCAGGTCGTGCCGTATTGTCGCGGCGCGGCGCACTGCTGTTGGCATTGCCATTAGGATTCGCAGGCTGGCTCCAGCTATTGCCGTTTGCACCGCCGCCTGTATTGGCGCTGACAGTGTTATTGGCGTAACGACTGTCGTTGCCATAGCCGCTACGGCGCTGTTCACCCTGACCTGCCGGACGGCCACGACCGTTCGCAGAACTCGGACGACCGCTAGGTGCACCCGTGCGCGGCTTGATTTTAGGCTCCAGGCCCACAATCACTTGCGCCGGGATCAGCTGCCCGGTAAAGCGCTCGATGCGCTTAAGCTGCATTGCATCGCGCGGACTTGCCAGTGATACCGCGATACCCGATGCGCCTGCCCGGCCGGTACGGCCGATGCGGTGTACGTAGTCTTCGGGGTTTTTGGGCAGATCGTAATTGATCACGTGGGTCACGCCGGGTACGTCCAGACCGCGCGCAGCCACGTCAGTCGCCACGAGGAGACGGATAGAACCATGCCGCATCTGGGTGATCGTGCGGTTACGCGCGCCCTGATGCATATCACCGTGCAATGCGGCAACTTTATGCCCCGCCGCCTGCAAATCGTCGGCCAGCGTATCGGCATCGCGCTTGGTTGCGGTGAAGATGATCGCCTGATTGATTTCCACATCGTTGACAATATGCGTCAGTACGCGGTTTTTATGCGACAAATCATCGACATAATGCATGTGCTGCGCGATGTTTTCGTGCCGTGCCTGCTGGTGCGCGATTTCGATGCGCTTGGGCGTTTTGAGTAGTTCAGTCGCCAGACGCGCGATATTGCCTTCAAAGGTTGCGGAGAACATGACAGTCTGGCGGGTCGCTGGAGTAGCCATGGCGATACGCTCGACATCGTCGAAAAAGCCCATGTCCAGCATACGATCGGCTTCATCCAGAATCAGCATTTCGAGGCGCGAGAAATCGATGCGGCCGCGTTCGATATGGTCGATCAGGCGACCGGGGGTCGCAACCAGCACTTCAAACGGCTGCGACAGCATTTTGTTCTGTATCGGGTAAGGCATGCCGCCCAACACGCTGACGACTTTTACGCGGCGCAAATGCTGGCTGTATTTTTCAGCCGCCGCGGTGACTTGCAAAGCCAGTTCGCGGGTAGGGGTTAAAACCAGGATACGGGGGCCGCGGCCGGCAACGGCGCTGGGCGTGGATAGCTTCTCCAGCGCGGGCAGCATGAATGCAGCCGTTTTACCGGTACCTGTCTGAGCCGAGGCGAGCACGTCGTGCCCGGCCAGAATAAGAGGGATAGCTTCAAGCTGGATAGGAGTAGCTTGGGTGTAGCCAGAGTCGACTACCGCTTTAACCAGGGATTCATTAAGACCGAGATTTTCGAAAGACACAGAATTATTCCTTAAAATAAACGCAAAGCATAGCCGAACAGCCAGGCTATACTAACAAGCCATCCACTGCCGGCGCGAAAACATCGTCGCTAACCGGGTGGATCTGCGCTTTCAGGAAAAATCTGCCGAAACGCCATAAGGTCAGGGATCGATGGCGTGTCAAGCTGACACGCACCCCGTCGAACATCAGAATCCGACAGGAAACACGCATTCTACAGCATTACGGCATTTAATCAAGCGAATTCGCAATATTTTAATAATTGCGACACATTAACCATGCTATAATTTTTGGTTTATTCAGACCGGAAACAAACATGTCTCGCGCGCTCAGAAATATCGCTATCATCGCCCACGTCGACCACGGCAAAACCACGCTGGTTGACAAACTCCTCCAGCAATCCGGCACGTTCGCGGCGCATCAATCTGTGACCGAACGAGTAATGGACAGCAACGATCTTGAAAAAGAACGCGGCATCACGATCACCGCCAAAAACACCGCACTGGTTTACAACGGTTATCATATCAATATCGTCGACACGCCGGGCCACGCCGATTTCGGCGGCGAAGTCGAGCGCGTACTGTCCATGGTCGACGGCGTATTGCTGCTGGTTGACGCCGTTGACGGCCCTATGCCGCAAACGCGTTTCGTCACCCGCAAAGCGCTGAGCCTGGGGCTCAAACCCATCGTGGTGATCAACAAGGTTGACCGTCCGGGCGCACGCCCTGACTGGGTGGTTGATCAGACCTTCGATTTGTTCGACAAGCTCGGTGCCACCGAAGAGCAACTGGACTTCCCCGTGGTCTACGCTTCCGCCTTAAACGGCTATGCCATGCTCAATCTCGGCGAAACCAGCAGCAACATGAACCCGCTGTTCGAGACCGTGCTCAATTATGTTCCGGCGCCGTCCGGCGACCCCGACGCACCATTGCAATTGCAGATTTCGGCACTGGACTACTCCAGCTTCGTCGGCCGTATCGGCGTAGGCCGCATCAGCAACGGACGCATCAAGTCAGGCCAGACCGTGGTGACCATGGCAGGCCCGGACAGCGCACCAAAAACCGGTCGCATCAACCAGGTACTCGGCTTTCAGGGGCTCAATCGCGTGCTGCTCGACGAAGCCCAGGCAGGCGATATCGTCCTGATTAACGGCATCGAAGAGATCGGCATAGGCATCACGATCTGCGACAAAGAAAACCCGCAAGCCTTGCCCATGCTTAAGGTCGACGAACCCACGCTGACCATGACGTTCCAGGTCAACAGCTCACCGCTAGCTGGCACCGAAGGAAAATTTGTCACCAGCCGCCAGATTCGCGACCGCCTGAACAAGGAACTGCTGACCAACGTCGCGCTCAAGGTCGAAGACACTGACGACGCCGATACCTTTATGGTCTCCGGCCGCGGCGAACTGCATCTGACCATCCTGCTCGAAAACATGCGCCGCGAAGGCTTTGAGATCGCCGTCTCCAAACCGCGCGTCGTGTTCAAGGAAATCGACGGCGAAAAATGCGAGCCTTACGAGGCCCTCACCGTCGATGTGGAAGAAGTCAATCAGGGTGCCATCATGGAAGAACTCGGTCGGCGACGCGGCGATTTGCAGGACATGCAGTCCGACGGTCGCGGCCGGGTCCGGCTGGAATACCGCATCCCCGCGCGCGGCCTGATCGGATTTCAGTCCGAATTCATGACGCTGACCCGCGGCACCGGCATCATGGCTCACGTGTTCGACGATTACGGTCCGATGAAAGCCGACATGCCGGGGCGTCGCAACGGCGTGCTCATTTCTCAGGAACAGGGCGAAGCCGTAGCATACGCACTGTGGAAACTGGAAGACCGCGGGCGCATGTTTGTGTCGCCGGGCGACAAGCTGTACGAAGGCATCATTATCGGCATACACAGCCGCGACAACGATCTGGTGGTCAACCCCATCAAGGGTAAGCAACTCACCAACGTGCGCGCCTCCGGCACCGATGAAGCGGTACGGCTGACCCCGGCGATGAAAATGACGCTGGAATCGGCGGTCGAATTCATAGAAGACGACGAGCTGGTTGAAATTACCCCGCAATCCATCCGCATACGCAAACGTTACCTGACCGAAAACGAACGCAAGCGCAATCGTTAGAACTCCCGACATGACGCCCGCACCGCGGCGGGCGCACCGTCGACTGGCGGTGGAGACATTGCCAGTCTTTATTTAGGGATTATTTCGTGGTACTTTGTGCGAATATTTTATATTACTACTGGAGCTTCTCATGGCCGTTGAACATACCTTGTCGATTATCAAACCCGATGCAGTCGCAAAAAACGTTATCGGAAAAATTTACCAGCGCTTCGAAGATGCGGGTTTAAAAATCATTGCCGCGCGCATGATCCATTTGTCGCGCGCCGACGCCGAAGGCTTTTATGCCGTGCACCGCGAGCGGCCTTTCTTCAAGGATCTGGTCGACTTCATGATATCCGGACCGGTCATGGTACAAGTCCTGGAGGGCGATAACGCCATGCAGACCAACCGCGATTTAATGGGCGCAACCGATCCCAAAAAAGCCGAGGCGGGCACCATCCGAGCCGACTTCGCCGACAGCATTGACGCCAATGCCGTGCACGGATCGGACTCTACCGCCAACGCGGCGATAGAAATCGCCTATTTCTTTCCCGCCCTGAACGTTTACCCACGGTAACCCCCATTGCGCCAATTCCATTGCCGACCTGCCCATGCCGATCACTAACCTGCTCGATTACGATCTCGCCGGCCTGACCGGTTACTTCGCCGAATTGGGCGAAAAGCCGTTTCGCGCCAAGCAGGTATTGCGCTGGATACATCATTTCGGCGTCTCCGATTTCGCCCTGATGAGCGACCTGGCCAAATCCTTGCGCGACAAGCTCTCGGCGGAGGCCCAAATTGTCCCGCCGCAAATGATATCGGAACAGGCTGCCGCCGACGGCACGCACAAATGGCTGCTCAACGCCGGCGAGATGAACGGCGTCGAAACCGTTTTCATCCCGGATGGGACGCGCGGCACGCTGTGCGTCTCGTCGCAAGTCGGTTGCGCTCTGGAGTGCAGCTTTTGCGCCACGGGGCGACAAGGTTTTAACCGCAATCTAAGCGTCGCCGAAATCATCGGCCAACTATGGTGGGCAAATCATGCCCTGGGGCGCGACCCGAAAGGCGATCGCATCATTACCAATGTCGTCATGATGGGCATGGGCGAACCGTTGGCCAACTACGCCAACGTCGTCACCGCGCTCAACCTCATGCTTGACGACCATGCCTATGGTCTGTCGCGGCGCCGGGTCACGGTGAGCACCTCTGGCCTGATCCCCGCGATGGACCGGCTACGCGAGGATTGCCCCGTCGCGTTGGCCGTATCGCTGCATGCGCCCAACGATCAAATTCGTGACGAAATCGTTCCGATCAACCGCAAATATCCGCTGCACGAACTTATGGCCGCGTGCCAGCGCTATCTCGAAAAAGCACCGCGCGACTTTATCACCTTCGAGTATGTCATGCTCGACGGCATCAACGATCATCCGGAACACGCGCGCCAGCTGATCACACTGGTTCGTGACGTGCCGTGCAAATTCAACCTCATTCCCTTTAACCCGTTCCCCAACTCGGGTTATCGGCGCTCCAGGCCGGAAACCATACAGCGTTTCCGCGACATCCTGATTCAGGCCGGCCATATCGTCACCCAGCGCAGGACGCGGGGCGACGATATCGACGCGGCCTGCGGCCAGCTGGCGGGACAGGTGCAAGACAAAACCCAGCGCCTGCTACGTCGTATCGAGGTCGTCCATGAATAAAACACGAACTCTGCTTTCCTGCCTGATCACCATCCTGGCGCTGGTCGTCTGTTCTGCCGACGCGCTGTCGAACGAATCCGGCTCATCGGGGTTCGGCAACAACGCCTCCAATCAGGATAAGGCCGAAGCGCGCGCGCGTATTCATACCGAGCTGGGCGCGGGCTATTTCGGTCGCGGTCAGTATGCGATAGCGCTTCAAGAACTGCGTGAAGCGCTCAAAGCCAATGATCAGTACGCGCCCGCATATGACGTCATGGGACTGATCTATATGGATCTGAACGAAGACAAACTCGCCGAAACCAATTTTCATCGCGCCCTGGATATCAGCCCCAACGACCCCGACATCCACAATAATTACGGCTGGTTTCTTTGCAACCGCAATCGTTTTGACGAATCGCTCAAACAGTTCGAGACCGCGCTCAACAATCCGCTCTATGCCACACCGGAGAGCGCACTCACCAACGCGGGCATTTGCCTGGTCAAGGCTGGCAAACCAGGTTCGGCCAGGACTTATTTCGAATCATCGCTTAAATTCAAGCCTAACCAACAACAGGCATTGATGGGGTTGGCGCAGATCTACTACGACGAAGGCCGTCTGGCAGATGCGCGCAGCTTGATCGAACGCCTGCTCGAATACAACCAGCCAACCGCGCAATCCTTGTGGCTGGGGCTACGCGTCGCGCGCAAACAGAACGACCACGATACCGAGGCGAGCTACGGTTTGCTGTTACGTAACCGCTTTCCCGACGCGCAGGAAACGCAACTGTTACTGCAAGGAAATTATAACTGATGGAGACGGCGGGCAGCACTATGGAAAACCAATCTGTAGGCGCGCGCCTGAGTCAGGCCCGCCAGGCGGCAGGCATGAGCGTCAGCGACGTATCACATCGGATAAAACTGACTGCCAAACAAATCGACATTCTCGAACATGACGGCTTTGACGAGCTCGGGCTGGTATTTAGCCGCGGCTTTGTGCGCAATTACGCGCGTCTGCTGGGCCTGGACGCGAATGCCCTGGTGCAGGAGATGCCCGGCACCGTGCGCAGTAAAAGCGGTGCCATCAGCATACACGACGAACACATTCCGCTCACCACGGGTCTATCCAGATACTGGCTGATCATAGGCGCGGTGGCGATCGCCTTGTTCATCGTCGTCCCGTTAGCGATTTATCACTGGTTGTCCGGTGACGACACTCATCTGAAAGGCATACTGCCTGGAGCTCAGGCAGTCTCCAAACCCGTCGCGGTCAAACCCAGCGCTACCGGTCCCGTTGCTTCGGCGCTGACGCCGGCCGCGCCGCAGCCGTCAGGCGCCGATGCCGCTACTACCAGTCAGGCAACGAGCCCGACAGGCGATGCCCCCGCTCCGGCCAGAGCCGCCTCAGCCACGGCAAATGCTGCACCAGCGCAGTTAAGCTTCCAGTTCGCGCAGGACTCCTGGGTAGAGGTGCGCGACGCCAGCCATCACGTCGTTCTTTCTCATTTGTATCATGCCGGCGAGACCGCTGCCATTGCCGCGGCGCCTCCGGTATCGCTGATCATCGGCAATGCGGCCAACGTAAAACTCAGTTACAATGGTCACTCGGTCGACATTACTCCTCATGCGCCTGCTACGGCAGCCAAACTCACGCTCCCTTAGAAACCCGCATTTCATGTTCAACATCCGCCCCTCTCGTCATCAAACTCGCGAAGTTATGGTCGGCAATATCGCCGTAGGCGGCAATCATCCTGTCGTCGTCCAGTCCATGACCAACACCGACACCGCCGATATTGAAGGAACTGTCGCGCAAGTCTACGCCTTGTGGCAGGCCGGCTCGGAACTGGTGCGACTGACCGTCAATACTGCCGAAGCGGCTGATGCTGTGCCCCATATTCGCGACGCTTTGGCAAAACTGGGCTGCGAGGTTCCCCTCGTAGGCGATTTTCACTTCAACGGGCACCGGCTGCTGACCGGCTCCCCCGCGTGCGCCGAGGCACTGGCCAAATACCGGATCAACCCGGGCAACGTCGGCCGGGGCAACAAGCGCGATGAACAGTTCGCCGCGATGATAGAAACCGCTTGCCGATACGACAAACCAGTCCGCATCGGCGTCAACTGGGGTAGCCTCGACCAAGATCACCTGGCGCGCATCATGGACGAAAACGCCCGGCGCGCCGAGCCATTTGATCCCGCCTGGGTGATGCGCGAAGCACTTCTCAGTTCTGCGCTGGAATCCGCCGCCAAGGCCGAAGCGATAGGCCTGGGGCGAGACAAAATCATTCTTTCCTGCAAGCTATCCGGGGTGCAGGACTTGATCGGCGCTTATCGCGAGCTCGCATCGCGCTGCGATTACCCGCTGCACCTGGGACTGACTGAAGCGGGAATGGGCTCCAAAGGCATCGTCGCCTCCACCGCCGCGTTGTCGGTGCTGCTGCAGGAAGGCATAGGCGATACGATCAGGATTTCTCTCACGCCCGAACCGGGCGGCGACCGCACGCAGGAAGTCATCGTCGCGCAGGAAATCCTGCAAACCATGGGATTACGCGCATTTACCCCCATGGTCGTCGCCTGCCCGGGCTGCGGCCGCACCACAAGCACCGTATTCCAGCATCTGGCACGAGACATACAGCGCTATCTTCGCGATCAGATGCCCTTCTGGCGCGAACGCTACACCGGCGTCGAAAACATGCATGTCGCTGTTATGGGCTGCGTGGTGAATGGCCCCGGCGAATCGAAGCACGCCAACATCGGCATCAGCCTGCCGGGAACGGGCGAAATCCCGGTAGCGCCCGTCTACGTGGACGGCGTTAAAACTGTCACGCTCAAGGGCGAGCATATCGCAACTGAATTCCAGGCCATAGTGGACGAATACGTGCAAACGCATTATGCAGCAGCTGCCGCGCCAGCGCGTAACAAAATCATTACGATACATTCGGCATCCTGATATCCATGAACAGCACTATCCAAGCCATCCGCGGGATGAACGACATCCTGCCCGAACAGATCCAGCGCTGGCAACAGTTTGAGAGCGTGGTGCGCGACTGGCTGACGGCTTACGGCTACCGCGAAATCCGCACCCCGATACTGGAGCAAACCAGCCTGTTCAAACGCGCCATTGGCGAAGTCACCGACATCGTTGAAAAGGAAATGTACTCGTTTGCCGACGCACTCAACGGCGAACAATTATCGCTACGCCCTGAGGGTACCGCGAGTTGCGTGCGCGCAGTCATCCAGCACAATTTACTCTACCAGAGCCCGCAACGGCTGTGGTATGCCGGGCCGATGTTTCGCCACGAACGTCCGCAAAAAGGGCGTTACCGGCAGTTTCATCAGGTCGGCGTCGAATCGCTAGGCTATGCCGACGCCGACATGGACGCCGAGCACATCGTCATGACCGCCGATTTATGGCGGCGGCTGGGATTGCCTGACATCGATCTGGAGCTCAATTCGCTGGGCGATGGCGCCGCGCGCGCACGCTACCGCGCCCGCCTGGTCGGTTATCTCGAAGACAACCTCGATCAACTAGACGAGGAAGCGAAACGGCGTCTCCACACCAATCCGTTACGCATACTCGACACCAAGAATCCGGCCATGCAAGCCCTGGCGGATGCAGCGCCCAAACTGGCCGACGATCTCGACGATGCAGCGCTGGCCCACTTCGAATCGGTACAGAGCCTGTTACGCGCGCACCAGATCAGGTACCGCATCAACCCGCGGCTGGTACGCGGCCTCGACTATTACAATTATACGGTATTCGAGTGGGTCAGCGATCAGCTCGGCGCGCAGGGCACCGTCTGCGCAGGCGGACGCTACGACACGCTGATCGAGCAGATCGGCGGCAAACCCGCGCCTGCCTGCGGCTACGCTATGGGCGTGGAACGCTTGCTGGCGCTGCTCGAAATCGCCGATGCCCCGCTGCCCGCCAGTCCGCTCGACGCCTATATCGTTCATCGCGGCGACCTCGCCACCCCCTACGCATGGCAGGTCGCGCACACACTGCGGCTGGCGGGGTTGAACATCATTCTGCACTGTGGCGATGGCAGCTTTAAAACGCAAATGAAAAGAGCCGACGCGAGCGGCGCTGCATTTGCCTGTATCATTGGCGACGAAGAAGCCGCCATGAACACCATCTCGCTTAAATCTCTGCGTATGAGCGCGGAACAAACGCAATGTACCCGGGAACAGGGCATTGCATTATTACAATCGAGGAAACAACATGGATTTTGAGTTAGACCTGGATGAACAGGAAAAAATAGATAGCATGAAGCGTTACTGGAAGCGTTTCGGCAATCTGATTACCGCGCTGCTGACCGTTGCTGTCGTGGTCTTTGCGGGCACCTTATGGTGGCAACACAAGCAACAAACAGTATCGGCCGAAGCTGGCGTGTTATATACCGCTTTGCAAAATGCGCAAAAAAACAATGACAATAAAGTGGTAACGGAGACCGCTCAAGCCCTGATCTCGCGATACGGAAAAACGCCCTATGCCGCTCGCGGGGCGCTGATTTCCGCCACCGTGAACGTCCAGACCCGCAATCTGGCAGCCGCGCAAAATGAACTGCAGTGGGTGCTCGATTATAGCAAGGATAATGGCTTAAAAGCGCTTGCCGCACTGCATCTGGCCGGTATTCTGCTCGACGAAAGCCAGCCCGAGGCAGCGTTGAGGCTACTCAACACGGCGCATCAGGAATCCTTCGCCGATCTGTATAACGATCTCAAGGGCGACGCGCTGGTCATGCTCAACAAACGCGCAGAAGCGCGCGCCGCCTATAAAATCGCGCTGGAGAAGTTTACTCCCAACAGCCAGTACCGTAGCGTCGTCGAAACCAAACTCAATGCTATTGCCGGAACCAGCAACCCATGAATACTCGCCTTGGCATCCTTTTTCTACTCGCCGTCAGCCTGGGCGGCTGCGCCAGCGTTACCCACAAACTCAATCCGCTCAACTGGTTCGGCAGTAGTGCGCCGGTAGAGAAACCTGCCGACTTGGTAGTGTTCAAACCTGTCGTCACGGTCACGACCCGCTGGCAGATGACTATAGGCGTGAGCGACGCCATCGCCTTTACGCCCGCCGTGGCGATCGACGCCGTGTATGTCGCCGGCGTCCAGGGGCAACTCGCCCGCATCAACCCCACCGACGGCAAAATCGTCTGGCAGCACCCGGCAGGAGGCAAGCTCTCGGCCGGGGTAGGCGCGAACGTGGATACCGAGTTCGTCGGCACTCAGAACGCTGAACTGATCGCATTCGACGATGCCGGGAAACGACGCTGGACGACGAATTTATCCAGTGAAGTACTGGGCATACCCAAAGTTTCGGGCGATACGGTCGTCGTGCGTACCGAGGACGGTTTCATCTACGGCCTGGACGCCGCTACCGGCAAACAGAAATGGGCTTATCAACACACGCTGCCTGACATCATGCTACGCAGCCAACCCAGCGTATTGATCACCAAGGGCGCCATTTTCGCCGGTTACCCCGGCGGCAAACTTGTCGCACTTTCACTCGATACCGGCGCCTTCGGCTGGGAAGCCGAAGTGGCCATCCCGCGCGGCGCGTCGCAAATCGAACGGGTCAGCGACGTTACCAGTACGCCGGTTGCTGACGACAACCAGGTTTGCGCCGTGGCGTACCGCGGGCGCGTCGCCTGTTTCGAGATTCACAGCGGCAACCTGATGTGGGCGCGGAACGCCTCCAGCACAGCCGGATTGACCATGGACGACGACAATATCTACGTCAGCGACGACGAGGGCAATGTCATTGCGTTCGACAAAGCCCACGGCACCAGCCTCTGGAAACAAAAACTCCTGCGTGGCCGCCACCTCACCGCCCCGTGCCGGGTCGGCGATTACGTGGCGGTAGGAGACATGCAAGGTTACGTACATCTGCTCGCGCTCGACGACGGCCATTTCGTCGGCCGGGCGGCCACCGACGGCACGGCCATCATCAGCCAGCCGCAACCATACAACAACGAACTCATCGTACAAACCGCCAAAGGTCATGTTTATGCCCTGGCATTGCAATAAATCACCATGATAAAACCCACTATTGTGTTGGTCGGCCGCCCCAACGTCGGCAAATCGACACTATTTAATCGACTGACCAAAACGCGTGACGCGATTGTTGCCGATTTGCCCGGACTTACGCGAGATCGTCACTACGGGCACGGCAAGATCGGCGACAAACCCTACCTGGTCGTCGATACGGGCGGCTTCGAACCCGTCGCCAAAGACGGCATCCTCTACGAGATGGCGCGGCAGACACTGCAAGCTGTGGACGAAGCCGATGTTGTGCTGTTCATGGTCGACGCACGTACCGGCTGCACCGCACAGGACAAAATCATCGCCGACCGTCTGCGCATGAGCGGCCATCCTGTGCATCTGGTCGTCAACAAGACCGAAGGCATGCGTCGCGACGTCGTCGTCGCCGAGTTCTACGAGCTCGCACTGGGCGAGCCGCTGGCAATTTCCGCCAGCCACAGCGAGGGCGTCGCAGAACTGGTCGAGATCGCGCTTGAGCATATTCCGCTGGTTACTGAAGAAATTGAAGACAAGCACCCTAAAATCGCGCTCATTGGCCGGCCCAATGTCGGCAAATCGACGCTGATCAACAGCCTGATCGGCGAAGAACGTGTCATCGCCTTCGATCAGCCCGGCACCACGCGCGATAGCATCTATATCGATTTCGAGCGCAAACAGAAGAAATACACGCTCATCGATACCGCAGGAGTACGGCGCCGCGGCAAAATCTTTGAAGCGATAGAAAAGTTCTCCGTCATCAAGACATTACAGGCCATCGAAGACGCTAACGTCGTCATCCTGGTGCTCGACGCGCAATCGGAAATTTCGGAACAGGACGCACATCTGGCCGGATTCGTCCTGGAGACTGGACGCGCGCTGGTCGTCGCGGTAAACAAGTGGGACGGCCTGAACGATTACCAGCGCGACTGCATCAAAAGAGAAATTTCGCGCAAGCTGCAATTCCTGGAATTCGCCAAATTTCATTATATCTCCGCGCTCAAAAGCACGGGACTCGACGCCCTGCTCGGCTCCGCCAACATCGCGTACGCCGCCGCAATGGCCAAACTATCCACACCGCAGCTAACCCGCGTGCTGATCGATGCCGTTGCCGCCCATCAACCGCCGAAAAGCGGGCCTTTCCGCCCCAAGCTGCGCTACGCCCACCAGGGCGGGATGAACCCGCCGCTAATCGTCATACACGGCAGCGCGCTGGACAAGATCAGCGACAGCTATAAACGCTATCTGGAAAACACGTTTATTCAAGCCTTTAAATTACAGGGCACGCCGCTCCGTATCCAGTTTAACGTCGGCAGCAATCCCTTCGCCGACAGAAAACCGCCTCCGCCCACCACCGCCGAAGAAAAAGCCGCACACCGCAAGCGCAGGCAAGGGCGCAAAATGTACGGCAAACAGCGCAAAAAGGAATAACGGGCTATCGGCAACCTGAGCCCGAGCGGCCGATTCCTGCGGTTACGCGCCGCCGATTTAAGAGTCGCCCTAAGCAAGTTTCGATTTTTTCGAATTCGCCTGCTAAATCAACGGCAATTTTCGCAATCTTCCTATCGAACGCACGCCCCTCTTTTAAAGAACTCATTCACTTATACTGGATGAGTAATCTCAGCATGCAATTTGATTCCCAGCGCGGACATAACCTTGAGTATCGTAGCAAAACTCGGATTGCCTTCACCGGATAGCGCTTTATAAAGGCTTTCACGCCCCAAGCCAGTGTCTTTGGCAAGTTGCGTCATGCCTTTGGCACGAGCGATGGTGCCAAGCGCTTTGGTGATGAATGCCGCATCCTCCCCAGCTTCATCAAAACAAGCCTCCAGATAAAGCGCTGTGTCATCATCCGTTTTAAGATGCTCGGCGCTGTCCCATTTACGTAATTTTATCGTTCCCATATTGGCATTAATTCCTATATTTGTCGCGCGATTTCCAGTGCGGTTTTAATGTCCTTTGCCTGCGTCGTTATTACCTCCGGCCAACAAAATAATTATCTCCGTTCCACGCTGAACAAAATACACGCGATAACCGGGCCCATAATGAATTCGCATCTCTGATACGCCTTCACCAACCGGTTTACAATCACCCAGGTTACCATCTTCAGCACGATCTATTCGCACCTGTATGCGCCGCGCTGCCTGCCTATCTTCCAGCCCATCAAACCAGGCATCAAAAACTTCAATTGTTTGAATTGAACGCATTCGAAAATAGTGTATTATTTGGGATACACCCTGTCAATGAGTTTTTATGGGGTTAATTTCGATCAAGCAATTTGATGGGATTAGGTTATCGCAGCGCTGTTAGGTTAGCGCAGTGCAGAAAGAAGAGTTTCAGAATCCAACCCCCGGAACGCATATAAGCGAATAATATCGCCCGAACGACGCTGGCGCGCCATTCTGGGGTCATCTTCGCAAACGCTATTTCGCCATACTCGCGAGCAGCAGCATTTGCGCGCAGACCGGCTTGGCGCGACCGGCGGTGCGCCGATGGTACTGACCGTTTGGCGCCATTTTCCAGGCTTGGGTATTATCCTTTAGATAAGGCTTGAGACCTTCGTTCAGCACCCTTTTCTTCAGGCGCGGATCGAGGATGGGGAAGGCGATTTCGATACGCCGGAAAAAATTGCGTTCCATCCAGTCCGCGCTCGACAGATAAATATCGTCAGCGCCGTTATTGCGGAAATAAAATATGCGCGAATGCTCCAGAAACCGGCCGATCACCGAGCGTACCCGGATATTTTCGGACATGCCCGGGTAGCTGGGAGTGAGCGCGCACGCGCCGCGTATGATCAGATCGATCTTCACGCCCGCCTGCGACGCCTCGTAGAGCGCCAGTATCACGCGCGGTTCGAGCAGTGCGTTCATTTTTGCGATGATCGTCGCTGGCCTGCCCAGACGCGCCTGCTCGGCCTCGCGTTTGATCGCGGCGATCACCTGACTATGCAAGCTAAACGGAGACTGCCACAGATACTGCAAGTGCGAAGCGCTGCCTAATCCGGTCAATTGTGTGAAGACTTCACTCACATCGTCGCAAATCCCCTCATAACACGTCAACAGACCAAAGTCGGTGTATAAGCGCGCCGTTTTCGCGTGATAATTGCCCGTGCCCAAGTGCGCATAACGCCGCAGGTGGCCTTGTTCGCGGCGCACCACCAGCGCCATCTTGGCGTGCGTTTTATAACCCACGACGCCATACACCACATGCGCGCCCGCCTCCTCCAGCTTGGCCGACCAGTTAATGTTGGCCTCTTCGTCGAAGCGTGCCATCAGCTCGACCACTACGGTCACTTCCTTGCCTGACAACGCGGCGCTGATCAGCGCCTCCATCAGCATCGAATCGGTGCCGGTACGGTAAACCGTCTGGCGTATGGCCAGCACGTTGGGGTCCTCGGCCGCGGAACGGATAAAATCCACCACCGGCTGAAAGCTCTGAAAAGGATGATGCAACAGCACGTCACCTTTGCGGATGACGGCGAAAATATCGCTGTTTTTAACCAGCGCGGCGGGCAATCCGGGGATAAATGCCTTGAATTTGAGGTCCGGCCGCTCGACCCGGTCTGGAATCTGCATCAGCCGCACCAGATTCACCAGGCCGTTAACCCGGTACAGATCCTCGCGCTGCAACGCGAACTGTTGCAATAAGAAGTTCGCCATCTCCTCCGAGCAATTATCGGCGACTTCCAGCCGCACCGCGTCGCCAAAGTTGCGTTGCGACAGCTCACCCTGCAACGCATCGCGCAGATTCTTGATTTCTTCTTCGTCGACGAACAATTCCGAGTTGCGCGTCACGCGAAACTGGTAACATCCCTCTACCGTCATTCCGGCGAACAGTTCGCTGACGTGCGCGTGCAAAACCGAAGATAAAAACACAAAGCCGTACTCGCACTCGGCAAGCTCTGCCGGCATCAGGATCACTCGTGGTAGCGAGCGCGGCGCCTGCACAACGGCCGCGCCAGAACCGCGCCCGAACGCGTCGCGACCCGACAGCTCGACGGCAAAATTCAGGCTTTTATTCAAAACACGCGGAAACGGATGCGCCGGATCCAACCCTATCGGCGTCAAAACCGGCATCAATTCGCGAAAAAAATAAGCCCTGACCCAAGCCGCCTGCGCTTCATTCCAGTGATTGCGGCGCAGAAACCGCACCCCCTGCTCACTGAGCTTGGGCAATATGTCGCGATTGAGCACTTCATATTGCCGATCGACCAGCGTACGCACGCGCGGCTCCAGCTCGAGCAGAGCCTGCTTCGCCGTACAGCCATCGGGAGACTGTAAATAGGGACTCAACGCCGCCCGCTCTTTCAACCCCGCGACGCGAACTTCGAAAAATTCGTCCAGATTACTGCTGACGATACAGATGAATTTCAGGCGTTCCAGCAGGGGCATGCTCGCGTCTTGCGCCTGGGCAAGCACCCGCTCGTTAAACGCCAGCAGGCTCAGCTCGCGATTGAGGAAATGTTCAGCAGGAATTATGCTCATAAAATTATTAACTAGGCTAAAATGTTCGATAATAGGACTACCAGATTGCGCCATGACCGACGAAATTGAACTTAAGCTGGCTATAGCACCGGATGATATCCCCCTGTTGCTGCGCCATCCGATTCTGCTTGCAGCAGGAAACGCGCAAACCCGTTTGTTATCAAGTCAATATTATGACACACCGGGCCTGGATCTGATGGCCCGGCACGCAGCTTTTCGCGTACGCCGCATCGGCGGTCTTTGGGTGCAAACCATCAAGATCGGCGGCAGCGCCGTCGACGGCCTGCATATCAGGCCGGAGTGGGAAACCGTACTCCCAGACGGGCGCCCGCAACCGGAGTTGTTTACCGATCCCATTATACGCGCGGTATTGACCTATGATTGCATCACGCAGTTGCAACCGGTTTTTCAAACCGAATTCCGGCGCACCACCTGGTTGCTCACTTACCAGCATAGCAGCGTGGAAGTTGCGCTGGATCAGGGTGAGGTCACGAGTGGCGGGCACCGCGAGCAGATCAGCGAGCTGGAACTGGAACTGAAATCCGGCTACGCCGGCGCGCTGACGGTGCTGGCGGAAGAATTATCACGGCATATCACCTTGCAGCCAGACTCCGTCAGCAAGGCGCAACGCGGCTATGAACTGTATCAAACATGTTGAATACGAACCGCCGGACTACGCAACGCGAGCGCGATTCCCGGCGGGATGCGGAGCCAGACACGATTTTGTCACATATTCCAGCTACTATCACGAATTTGGATAAAGATATGGATCTGATTTTATGGCGGCATGCAGACGCCATCGACTGCGAGCCCGACATACTGCGAGAACTTACCCCCAAAGGAATAAAACAGGCCAAGTTCATGGCGGCGTGGCTAAATGTCCGCATACCTGACGACACGCGCATCCTCGTCAGTCCGGCGACTCGGGCGCTGCAAACCGCCGATGCGCTGGAGCGCGAGTATACGATAGAAAAAGCCATCGCTCCGGGCGCCGACGCGATGTCATTGCTACTCGCCGCCGGTTGGCCGGATGGTGGCAACACCGTACTGCTGGTCGGGCATCAGCCCAGCTTCGGACAGGCCACCCTGCTTTTGCTCACCGGTACCGAATCCGACCTGGCGATCAAAAAGGCCGGCGTAGCATGGCTTAGCAACCGCGTTCGCCAAAGCTCACAGCAGAACATCCTGCGCGCATTTGTCTCGCCGGATATGGTATAAGTGCATTTGCCCGTAGCGATTGACGATGAGCTATAAAATTCCGGAATCGGTACTGGTCGTTATTTACACCATGAACCGCGACGTGCTGTTGATGGAGCGTAGCGATCATCCCGACTGGTGGCAATCGGTCACCGGCAGTCTGGAGCCGGGCGAGACCCCGGAACAGGCCGCGATGCGCGAGGTCGCCGAAGAAACCGGACTTAACGTGCGTGACTATGCGCTGACTGACTGGCAATACAGCAATGACTACGAGATTTTTGCCTGTTACCGCCATCGCTACGCGCCGCAGGTCACCCGCAATACCGAACATGTGTTCGGTCTGCTTGTACCCGAACGCATGGCGATTACTCTCGCCCCGCAAGAGCACCTGCAATATGTCTGGCTGCCCGCACAACGCGCCGTCGACCAATGTTTTTCGCCGAGCAACCAGGCCGCTATCCATCTTTTATCAGGAAGAATCCGATGATTAATATAACAATCGAAAACAATCTCGTCGAAGCCGCTGTATTGGGTAAATTCACCCTCACCGACTTCCGCGACTTCGAAGAAAAACTGCTCGGCGACCTGCGCTTTCAGGGCGGTGTCAACGTCCTCATCGATTTACGCGACATGCTCAGCTTCACGGTCGACGTCGCCTGGGAAGAAATTCGCTTCAGCCGCAAACATGCCCGCGAGTTCGGCAAGATCGCCATCGTTACCAGCAGCCAGTGGCAAACCTGGAGCGTCTGGTTTACCAGCTTATTCGCCGGCGTGGACGTCGACATTTTCGACAATATCAATTCCGCCGAGGCCTGGTTGAACGGCGCGGACACCTGAAGAACGGTACGCGCTCCGGGGCGCTCAGTAGCGCCGTTCACGCGCCGACAATTACAGCGCGCAAGACCCGGTTGCGATCATTTTGGCTGTACTGGAGTAAGCTTCCATATCTCGCGATTATATTCGAGCATGGTGCGATCGGTCGAAAAAAACCCGCTCGACGCCGTATTCAGTATGCTCATTCGAGTCCATTTTTCCGTATCCCGCCACGCCATCGCGATAGCCTGCTGAGCCTCCAGATAACTGCGGAAATCCGCCAGTACCATCCAGGGGTCGTGCGGGCTTAACAAGGCGTCAAGTATGGGGTCGAAAATGCCCGGTTCATTGAGGTTGAAATGGCCGCACCGAATCAGATCGATTACCTCGCGCAATTCCTCATCCTGCTCAACATACTCCCAGGGACGGTATTCGTGGCGCATGGCGTCGACATGCTCGGCACGCAGTCCGAACAGGAAGAAATTTTCTGCCCCCACCGCCTCCATGATTTCAATGTTGGCGCCATCGTAAGTGCCTATCGTTGCGGCACCGTTCATCATGAATTTCATGTTGCCGGTGCCGGATGCCTCCTTGCCCGCCGTCGATATCTGTTCCGAGACGTCCGTCGCCGGCGCGATAATCTCCATGCTGGAGACACGATAATTGGGAATAAATGCGATTTTCAAACGATCCTGCACGTCGGGATCGCTATTCACCACCTCGGCAATGCTATTGATGAGTTTGATGATATTTTTTGCCATCCGGTAACCCGGCGCGGCTTTGCCGCCGATCAGCACGCAACGGTTCACCCAATGTTCGAAACGTCCGTGCTTGATGCGTAAATACAGGTGAACGATATGCAGCGCATTCAATAATTGGCGTTTATATTCATGCATACGCTTGACCTGCACGTCGAGCAGCGCCGCTGGATCGAAGGTCACGCCGCATTCCTCAGCGACGAACGCCGCCAGACGCTGCTTATTGGCGAACTTCACCTCGCGCCAGCGTTGCTGAAATGCTTCCTGCCCTGGCTCGGCGTAAGGTTTGAGCCGTACAATCTGGCCGAGGTCGGCAATCCAACCATCGCCTATATGCTCGGTAATTAACGCGGTCATGAGGGGGTTGGCATGAGCGATCCAGCGCCGCGGCGTCACGCCGTTGGTTTTATTATTGAACTTTTCCGGCCACAACTGGAAAAAATCATGGAACAACCCGTCACGTAATAATTGCGAATGCAATGCCGCTACACCGTTGACCGAGAAGCTTCCGACTATCGCCAGCCATGCCATGCGCACATGGCGCACCGACCCCTCCTCGATAATCGACATGCGGCTCAGACGCCCCACGTCGCCGGGCCATTTCATCGACACGATGCGCAAAAATCGCCCATTGATTTCATAAATGATTTCGAGCAGGCGCGGCAATAAGCGCTCAAACAGAAAAACCGGCCACTTTTCCAGTGCTTCGGGCAGCAATGTATGATTGGTATAAGCCATACAGCGCGAAGTGACTGCCCATGCGGCATCCCAATCCAGGTCTTGTTCGTCTATCAACAGCCGCATCAGCTCGGCAACGGCAATGGTAGGATGCGTGTCGTTCATCTGGAATACATTTTCGTCCGCGAACCGGCGGAAATCGACCACTTCGCCATGCGCCCGCAACCATACGCGCATGGCGTCCTTGATGCTGGCGGAAGCCAGAAAATACTGCTGGCGCAAGCGCAATTCCTTACCGTTTTCGCTACTGTCGTTGGGATACAACACCATCGAGATGTCTTCGGCCTGGTTTTTTGCGCGCACCGCTTCGGTATAGCTGCCGGCATTGAATTCCGCCAGATCGAACTCATCGGTCGCCGTCGCCTTCCACAGCCGCAAGGTGTTCACCGTTTTGTTCCGGTAACCCGAAATCGGCATGTCGAAAGGCACAGCGACCACATCGTCGGTACCTACCCAGCGCACACGCAAAACACCGTCGTCGTCGGTAACGTGTTCCGTGTGGCCACCGAACTGCACCAGCTGACTATATTCTATGCGCTCTATTTCCCATGGATTGCCGTTTTGCAGCCAGTGATCGGCGGCTTCTTTCTGGTAACCATTCTCGATATACTGGCGAAACATGCCGTATTCATAACGAATGCCGTAACCCATCACCGGCAACTGCAACGTCGCGCAACTATCCATAAAACAGGCAGCCAACCGACCCAGGCCACCGTTACCCAAACCCGCGTCAGGTTCCTCCTCGATGACCTCTTCAAGCTTTTCGCTGTAATCCAGCATCGCCTGTTCGGTCTCATTTTTTATCCCCATATTGAGCAGGTGATTACTGAGCGAACGTCCAATCAAAAACTCCAGCGACATGTAATAAGCGCGACGCGCACCCGGCTCCAGTTGCGCGTTCCAGGTATTGCGCCAGTCGACCATCAACCGGTCGCGCACAGTGTACGCGAGCGCCTCATAAATGTAATTGGGCGCGCAGCCCTGAAATCGGCCCAAATGGTAAGACCAATAGTGTTTGAAATTCCTGCCCAGCTCCGCTGAATCGCAGGATAGCGGTTCCAGCCTGAAAGGTCGGTAAAAATTTGACTCAAATTTAGGTGCTTTCATCATATGTCTCCATTATTCAAGGCCGGCTACAGCGCGGCGTGATATTGCCCCCGATACAAGGCCAAATACGCCTGCGCGCTGTGTTCCCAGCCAAAAGACTGTTTCATTCCGGCACGCAGCAACGCCTGCCACAATCGCGGTTGCGCATACCAGGCGAGCGCGCGATTGACCGCCACTATCAAGGCTTCACTGCTCGGCTCGTCGAATACGAAGCCGTTGGCGATACCCTGCTCCAGAAAACCCGGCGTGGCGTCTACCACCGTATCGGCCAACCCGCCAGTACGATAAACAATCGGCGGCGTCCCGTAACGTAAGCTGTACATCTGATTCAATCCACACGGCTCAAACCGCGACGGCATTAAAAACATGTCCGCACCCGCTTCAACCATATGGGCCAAGGATTCATCATAGCCGATAAAAACGCCGATCCGCTGCGGATATTGCGCCGCGAACATACGTAGCTGATGCTCGTACTCCTCATTCCCGCTGCCCAGAAACACAAATCTCGCATCGGTATGCTCCAGCCAGTGCGGCAATGCCGCGAGCACCATGTCGACCCCCTTCTGTTCGACCAGACGACTCACCATCCCGATCAGCGGGATTTCCAGCAATGTCTCTCCCGCCACCATGCCGAAACGCCGCAATAAGGTTTGCTTATTCAATACCTTGCCCGGTTGGCGGCGTCCGGCGGAATAATGCGCCGACAAATACGGGTCGATAGCCGGATTCCAGGCCGTCTCATCAATGCCGTTCAATATTCCGTGCAGTTTGTGCCGGGATATCTGCAATACGCCTTGCAGGCCGCAGCCGAATTCCGCAGTACATATCTCGCGCGCATAAGTCGGGCTCACCGTCGTCACTTCGTCGGCATAGACTATGCCCGCCTTGAGCATGGAGAAGCCGCCGTAAAACTCAACGCCTTCGACCGTCCACCAGTGCCGTGGCAATC
The DNA here is from genome assembly GCA_027311185.1 of Sulfuriferula sp. Lineage (GTDB taxonomy): Bacteria > Pseudomonadota > Gammaproteobacteria > Burkholderiales > Sulfuriferulaceae > Sulfuriferula. The sequence continues at coordinate 1,969 of DAICZK010000005.1, read as the reverse complement.
CCAGAGAATTGAACTGGGCGAGGCTGAAATGACCGCCGAACGCCATGTTGTGAATCGTAAACACGCACTGTGGCGCGTGATCCAATTCACCCAGCAAAGCCGGAACCAATCCTGTCTGCCAGTCATTCGCATGCACCACGTCGGGAAGCCAGTTCATACCAAGCACATCTTGCGCCAGCTCTGTCGCCGCCCGCGCGAACACCGTAAATCTTTCCGCATTGTCGGGCCAATCCCGCCCGTCAGGGTTCATGTAGGGATTGCCGGGCCGATCGAACAGGATGGGGCAATCGACCAGCCAGATCGGAAACGCGAAATCGGCGTGGTATGCCTCCAAAATGCGCACGACATGCACGCGTTTTGCGCCTGGCACGTCGAGCCAACCTAAAATGCGCACGCTATCGAGCTGCGCCAGCACGGCACGGTAACCAGGAAGCACCAGACGCAGATCCGCACCGATACGGCGCAAGGCATGGGGAAGGCTATGAATCACATCCCCCAAGCCGCCTGTTTTCATCAAAGGATACGCCTCGCTGGCGACGAACAATACTCGTTTTGTTGCTTGCATACTTATACCGTTTTCAGTTTCAGATACACCGCCGCCAGCGGCGGCAAAGTCAATACCAACGATTGCGAAAAACCCATCCACGGCAGATCGTCGCTTTGCAACAGACCTGCGTTACCGCAATTGCTGCCGCCGTAGTAAGTCGAATCCGAATTGAGCAGCTCCACGTACAAACCGCTTTGCGGCACGCCAATACGATAAGCCTGCCTCGGCACCGGGGTGAAATTGAGCGCAATCACGATATACTCGCTATCGCTTTTACGCACCAGGCTCAACACCGACTGATCGCTGTCATGACAATCTATCCAGCCGAATCCGCGCACGCTGAAGTCGTAGTGGTACAAAGCGGCCTCGGTGCGGTAAATCCGGTTCAGATCGCGGATCAGACGCAATACGCCCTCGTGAGCCGGGAACTGGCGCAAAGACCAATCGAGTTCGTCGCTCGCGTTCCATTCATTCCATTGTGCGAACTCGCTCCCCATGAACAGCAGCTTTTTCCCTGGATGCCCGTATTGCCAGGCGTAGAGCAGCCGCAAATTGGCGAATCTCTGCCAGTAGTCGCCGGGCATTTTGTCCAGCAGACTGCCTTTGAGGTGCACGACCTCATCATGCGATAACGGCAGCACGAAATTTTCCGTGTACGTGTAGAGCTGACTGAAGGTCAACTGGTTATGATGGTATTTGCGGTGCACCGGGTCTTCTTCGAAATAGCTCAGATTATCGTTCATCCAGCCCATGTTCCATTTCATCGAAAAGCCCAAGCCACCAACCTCGACCGGACGGGACACCATGGGCCAGGCCGTGGATTCCTCAGCGATGGTCAGCACCCCGGAAAATTGCCCATGCACGACAGTATTGAGCTCGCGCAGGAAGGCAATCGCCTCCAGATTTTCGCGGCCGCCGAACTGGTTCGCCGCCCATTCGCCCTCCTTGCGCGAGTAATCGAGGTAAATCATCGACGCGACCGCATCGACGCGCAAACCATCGATATGATATTCGTCGAGCCAGAATACCGCATTGGCAAGCAGGAAATTCCTGACCTCGTTGCGCGCGTAATCGAATATCAAGGTACCCCAGTCCTGATGCTCGCCGCGCCGCGGATCGGCATGTTCGTACAAGGTCTCGCCAATAAACCGCGCCAGCGCGAAATCGTCTCTGGGGAAATGCGCCGGCACCCAGTCCAGAATCACGCCTATATCGGCCTGATGACACGCATCGATAAATTCGCGCAAGCCGTCAGGGGAACCAAAACGCGCCGTCGGTGCATAATAACCAGTCACCTGATAACCCCAGGATTCGTCCAGCGGATGCTCGGCCACCGGCAGCAACTCGATGTGCGTATAGCCGAGGTCTACGACATAGGGAATCAGATTCTCCGTCAGTTCCGCCCAGGTATAAAAACCGCCT
>DAICZK010000059.1 GCA_027311185.1 Sulfuriferula sp. | reverse complement strand
GAGCATGAGCGGGCCGTGATAGTTCGGCGACTGCGCCGTCATGGCCAATCTTGCCGGCTGGGGTAATAACCATAAAGGCCGGGTTTGCGTGGCGGGCAGCGCCGGCATGGCGCGAGTGCACTGCGCGCCCGGTTGCGTGGTGGCGAATTCCGGGCGATGATCGTTGCCGGCTTCAAGGACGAATAATTGCTCTTGCCCCAGTCGCGCCAGCAGGCGCTCGCGCAGTTCGCGCCAGTCCAGAGTCTGGTTGCGCGCGTCGGGCAGCCAGCTGTGGTTGACGGCTGCATACGGCAGCGGCGTATTCGCTGTCAGCGTGACGGCCGATACGGGCGTGTCGGGCAACTGACATTCCAGGCGTTCGCGCGCCAGCGCCAGCAGCCGCGCGGTTTCGCGTTCCGGGCTGAGCAGGCCGACCGCAATGCGGGTAGGCCGGCTGTCGCGCCCGGCATGTTGCAGGTGCAGCACAAATTGCTGTACCCCGGCGCCGCGTGCGCGTAAAAACCCCTCCAGTTCCAGTAACTGGCGTTTAATGGAAAATAGCAGGGCCTCCGCCTGGGTGACCTCGTGCAGGAATTCAATGCGGGTGCTAAAGCTTGCTGGCGGCGTGTGGTAGGCGCGCGGATCGGGAATCAGCCCCAGGGCCTGCTCGATCTGACGGACCGGCTCGGAGCCGAAGCGTTTGAGTACGCCCGCGCGCGGCAGGGCGCGAAACCGGGCTATCGTATCGACGGCCAGATCCTGCAGCACAGTCTGCGTGGCGGGCTCCCAGTCGAATAGCGAGAGCGGTAGCGCATCCAGGCAAGCTGATAGTTCAGTAAGCTGCGTGCAACTGCGCATGTCGTTGCGGATGGCGCCGTTTTTAGCCAGAAGCGACGCGGCGCGCGCAGTGGGCGCCGCGCCCGGGATACAGCGATAACCCATATCGCGCAAGCCATGCAGTATCAGGTCGAGCAAATTTTCCAGGCCGTTGAACAGACTGAGGCTGCCGCTTACCTCCAGCACCAGTCCCTGCAAGGCTTCGATTGCGACAGCCGGGGTAAACTGTCCGGCCCAGGTGGCCAGACGGCGTAGCGCTGCCGCCTCGGCGGCGGGGTTGCGCGGGATCAGCAGCACATCGCCAATCAGGGCCTGCACTGCCGTAACGCGCATGCCGCCTGTTATGCCGCCATGACGCGCGGCTCGATTGGCAGCGTAGACGGCAGATCGATGACCGGCCCCCTCGCTGATGATGAGAGGGCGCGTTGCGGCGAATTCGCTACGGCGTTCGACTATTTGCAAGGCCAGTTCGGGCAGGTAGAGTGCGATCCAGAGCATGGCATCAGCTCGCTGCAAGGTCTGAACGGTTCTCGGCCCCGCTGGGAAAACCGGGGCGACCTAAAGGCAAGGGCGTGCTTTTGCCGCTTGGTTGTCCTGGCCGGTAGCGCGGCAGCAATATGGGTTGCGTCACCGGTGAGCCGCGGCGTTTGATGATATTTATTCGCAGCGCGTCGCTCTCGGCAGCCAATTGCAGGCGCAAGGGAGCGGGGGTCGCCTCGCTTGCCGTTCGTTCGGAGCGAAAGATTATGCCTGCTGTTTTGCCCGTATCGGCAGCAGTATGCAAACGGCGCAGGATGCGATAATCCGGCTCGTAACCCCGATATTCCGGCCACATGACGACGAGCGCGCAAGCTCCGGCGCGCAGGCTTTGCTCCGTCGCCCAGAGCATGTCCTGAATGCGTTCGGGGCGCAGCACCAGGCATTGCGCCAGCACCACATCATGTCCGGCCCAGGCCGGCGCGTACAGCCAGTAGGGCGGGTTGACCAGGACTACGCCGCGCCCCTGCCTGGTTTGCGCCGCGATGGCCGGAACAATCAGCGACAGTTCGCCTATTCCCTGGCGGTCGCCGAGAATCTCGGTCAGCGCATCAGTCGGCCAGCCGCTGCCCGGCAGAGCGCGATCCAGTGCGGCAAAACCGCTGGGCAGGCCGGGGCGGGCGGCCAGGGCCGTGTGATCCCCGCGCCATAGCGCGCCGTGCTGCAGCAGATCGGATAAGGAGGTTTGCTTCATGCCAGAGGCCGTTTGTCAGCGTTGTCAGGGGCGCCGCATCAAACCGACATAGATGCCTTCGATTGCGAAGTTATGGCGTTTGGCATCCACGATGATGGGTGCGAAGGCGGGATTTTCCGCGTGCAGGATGATCTGTTGCTTGCCCAGTTCAAGGCGCTTGAGCGTGACTTCGTCGTCAAGCCGGGCCACGACGATTTGTCCGCTTTGGGCGCTGGCGGTACGATGCACGGCGATCCAGTCGCCGTCGAGTATGCCGACATCGCGCATGCTCAGACCCTGAACCTGCAATAAATAATCGGCGTGCGGCTGGAACAGCCTGGGGTCGACAGGATAATGGCCGAGTATGCTTTCCGTGGCGAGTATGGGTTGGCCTGCGGCGATACGGCCAACCAGCGGCAGGCCGGCTTCTTCCGGCAAGCGGATACCGCGTGCGGTGCCGGGCATCATCAGCAAGGCGCCTTTGCGCGCGAGCGCCTGCAGATGCTTGTCTGCCGCATTCACGTTCATGGCGAAGGCATGCGCAAGTTCTGCGCGTGTCGGCGCTAAACCGTCGGCTTTGATACGGTCGCGAAGGAAACCGAGAATTTCTTCCTGGCGTGCGGTAAGTGCTTTCATAGGTGTATAAATATACACCTGTTGATTAAGGCTTGGCAAGTGCGGAGTGCGGTCGTTACAATAGCCTTATTCCAGAAGCGGTTTGACTGTCGACAGCTTCGGGATAGTCTGGCGGGGCATGGTGCTTCGCTAACGAGCCCTTACATGAGGAAACATGATGAACAAAGCTCATAATATTCTCTCTGCCGCTATCGGCGGCCTGCTGGCGATGGGTCTGGCGACAGGCAACGCAGTTGCCGCCGACATGAAAATGGAAAAATGCTTTGGCATTGCCAAAGCCGGCAAAAACGATTGCAGCAGCAAGGCTGCAGGGCATTCGTGTGCCGGACATGCCAGCCAGAGCAGCAATCCCAGCGATTTTGTGGCGGTTCCTGTCGGCACCTGCAGCAAGATTGTCAACGGTTCGACCAAGCCGGCTTCTGGCGCCATGTGAGCGCGCGTTTGCCTGCGAGTTCGAGCTTGCCGGTCATGGCGGGCATCGGCTTGCGTGCCCGGCATTACCGGGAAGTGCTGGAACATTGGCCGGCGCTGGGCTGGGTTGAGGTACACAGCGAGAATTTTTTCGGTGGCGGCATTGCCCGCCGTACGCTGCTGGAGGTGGCCCGGCATTATCCGCTCAGCCTGCACGGAGTCGGGATGGGGCTGGCCTCGCCCGATCCGCTGGATCTCGCGAATTTGCGCGATCTGCGCCTGTTGTGCGATGCGGTGCAGCCAGCCAGCGTTTCCGAGCATTTGTGCTGGAACAGCGTTGGCGGCACGGTGATCAACGATTTGCTCCCTTTTCCTTATACGCGGGACGCACTGGAGCATGTCGTTGTACGGGTGCAGCAGGTGCAGGAAGCGTTGGCGCGTCCCATCCTGATCGAGAATCTTTCCTATTATCTGGCATTCGCCAGCAGCGAAATGCGCGAAGACGAATTCTTGGCCGAACTGGTCGCGCGCACCGGTTGCGGTATTCTTCTGGATATCAATAATTTGCACGTGAATGCCGTCAATCTGGGCGTGGACGCAGAGGCGTTCATACTCGGCGTGCCGCGACAGGCGGTCGGCGAGTATCATCTGGCAGGCGCCAGCCTGATCGAGGGTTGTCTGGTGGATACGCACGGCTCGCGGGTAAGCGACGCGGTCTGGAATTTGTATGAAACGGCGTTGCGGCACCTGGGCAAGAGACCTGTCCTGATCGAGTGGGACACGGATATTCCCGATTTGTCTGTATTACAGGAAGAAGCGCGCAAGGCGCAACTGAGGATGGATGCGCATGCCCGGGTGGACTGACACGCTGGCGCGGTTTTCCGTGGCGATACGCGAGGGCGTGGCGCTTGCCCCAGCCGAAGCGGTTTGCCTGCGTTATACGCTGACTCGCGCAACCGAGGTTTACCGTAATAATTATCGCGGCAATCTGCATGATGCGCTGGCTGCCGTGTATCCGGTGATCGGCGAACTGGTCGGCGCGCCGTTTTTCCGCCAGCTTGCCCGCCAGTTCATAGAGCGGCACGCGTCGCGAAGCAGCAACCTGCACGACTACGGCAGCGCGATGGCGGAGTTTCTCGTTCATTTTGAACCGGTGCGGCATCTGCCGTATCTGCCGGATATGGCAAAGCTGGAATGGGCTTGTCATCGCGCGTATTTTGCGATCGATGCGGCGGAATTCGATTTCAACCGGCTCGCAGCGATCGCCGCGGAGTTCTATCCCGACCTGCGCTGGCATTTGCATCCGGGCTGCACGCTGCTCGATTCCGTCTATCCTGTCGCGGCCATCTGGCAGGCGCACCAGGACGGCTCGGTAGCCGAGAGCGAGATCGATCTTGCCAACGGCGGCGCGACGCTACTGATACATCGCCACGAATTGCAAACGCATATCCTCAGTATGACGCCCGCCGCTTATCATTGCCTGGGCCAATTGCAGCAAGGCGTTCTTATGGGCGAAGCAAGCGAATCGACTCTGGCTCTCGACCCGGAGTTCGATCTGGCGGCAAACTTGCGCAACTGGACGGCGCAAGGTGTGCTGGTTGGTTTTGATTTGTCGGATCGCGTAGTATCCACGGCTAACTGATGGCGCTGTATTGCCGGGATGGTGTTCGTATTTTTCGAGCGTGGTGAAAGTTTAAGTTGATGGGGTGTTGCGTTTTTGGCGCGGCTTGCCCGAACGGGATGTCGGGCCGGGGGCGGCCTCCACCAGGCGTCCAGTGACGAATTTGTGCAGTACGCTAGACATAAGTGTTTGATAAGGAATGGCTTCTTCAGCCGCCTTGGCTTGAATATCTTCGAGGTCACGGGAAGAAATGCGGATGTTGACACGTTTGTCCTTGATGAGCGATGCTGATGCCATTGAGGCAAAACGGGCCATTTCAGCGTTAAGATTGGGCACAGACTGCCATTCGCCTCTTTCAAAAGAGGCCAGGATTTCTTCTTCAAGTTTGTTTTCTTTATTCATTTCAGCGCTCCTTGATTAAATAGTGGCGGGTGGCTTTCCTGCTTGGAATAATCGTTTTCAGGAAGACCTCATTTTCGGTTTCTACAAATGGCACCAGATAGGCGTAGCCGCGAATATGAACTACAAGCATACGTTGGTTCGGATATTGGTCTGTATTGGGATGGTCTTGAATATCAAGAATCCCCCCATGAGACATGGCCGATATCACCTCCTCAAAGGAGATGCCTCGTTCTGCCTTGAGGCGGATGTTTTTCTCGACGTCAAGTTAATCTTGGCGCCGCAATTAATCTCGACACTCCAGTTAACAGGTTTCATATTTTTAATGATACACCTGTGTGCTTTATGGCATCAAGCACCTTGGTGCGGCAAGATGCCTGATTGATGTCTGGGAGGAGAAAGCGAGCGCTATTTATCTATATTTTATTATTTTATTTATGGGCGGCCGAGTTGCACTCGCGTATAAATCGCCCAGGTTGTGCGCCCCAGCAGTAAAAAACATAACGTCCCCCAAGCCAGATAGTGTGGCGAGAGCGAGAGCAAGGGCGAAACGACCCCTGCCACGACAGCGTTGAGTGAGGTTTGCACGAAGCCCTGCATGGAGGAAACCAGCCCGCGGTGCTGGGGAAACAGATCCAGAGCGAGCAGGGTGATGCTAGGCATGGCCAGTGACATGCCCATACCGTACAGGCCAATCGGCAGCACCGCCCAGGGCCAGCTTGGCGTGAACAGGCTGTTGTAGCCCAGGTTTAGGGCGGCGGCGGTCAACAATATTGCGTAGGCATAGGCGACGGTTTGTCGTGGCGTGACCCGTCCTGCCAGGCGTCCCGACAAGAATGCGCCGATGATGACGCCGGAGATGGCGGGAACGAACAGCCATGCGAACTGATTTTCCTGCAAATGCAGGATATCGAGGACGAAAACCGGCGCTGACGCGATGTAGAGGAAAAATCCGGCGAAATTCAGCGCAATCGTGCCCGCCAGCAGAAGGAAATGCGGGTGGTTGGCGACCTCATGATAATTGTTGATCAGCGGTTTGAGCGAGAACAGGTGGCGTTTGTCGAGGGCGTGGGTCTCCTGCAGGTAATAATAACTGAGCGCCAGCAACAGGATGCCGAGGACGGTCATGAAGATAAAGACCGATTGCCAGCCGAACCAAGTCTGCAGATAACCGCCGATGATGGGCGCAATGGCGGGGGAGATGCCGAACAGCATGGTGATATGCGACATCAGCCGCTGCGCTTCGGAGCCGGTATACAAATCCCGGACCATCGCCCGCCCTACTATCATTCCGGCGCCGGCCGAGAGTCCTTGCAGGCCGCGTAACAGAATCAGGATGCGGATATCGGTGGCGAACACGCAAGCGATGGAAGTCAGGATAAACGCGACCAGTGAGACAAGGATAATGGGGCGCCTGCCGTACGAATCCGACAGTGAGCCGTGGAACAGCATCATGGCGGCAAAGCAGAACAGATACACGCTAAGGGTTTGCTGCAATTGCAGCGGCGAGGCGTGCAGACTGGCCTCTATTGCCGGGAACGAGGGCATGTAGGTGTCGATGGAAAACGGCCCAAGCGTGGCGAGGCCGGCCAGTAGCAGAGCGAGTGAGGTGCGCGAAGGTTTGCGGGGCGACATGCGGGATTTAAGGTCGGCGGGAAGATATGTCAGTGAGCGCGTTCCTGTACCAGTATCCACGGTGCGACGACTACGGTCCAGATGGGCGGGTTGCGCTGTTGCCAGTCGGCCGCCGTCGCATCGTCGAGTTTGGCGAGTTGTCCGCTCATCATCCAGTGCTGCACCGTGGCTGTGTCATCGCAGGCAATATTCGCTGCAACATCGATCAAATCCAGCCGTTCATCCACCCGTATCAATTGCCCCTTGGCGAAGAATGGCTGCAATTCGGCCCAGTCTGCCTTGGCTGTTTCAGTGTTTAATTTGGCGCGCATCAGTTCGATAGGTTCGGTCATCGGCATGGCTCCTTATTCTTCGTCCGGCAGCAAAGGCGGGGCAGGGCGCAGATGCTCCAGATCCACGGACTCTATCTGACTGAAGCGTTTACTGATCTTTTGGCTGGTGGTATGCACCTCGACAGCGTCGTCATGGGCGAGCCGAATATGGTCGGCGAGTTTTTTCATGCGCGCGTCGAAGCGGCCGAATTCCTTGCCGAGTTTGGATAGTTCGTCTTTGATGATATGCACCTGACGGCGGGTTTCCACATCTTTGATTACTGCCCTGGCTGTGTTGAGCACTGCCATCAGCGTCGTCGGCGAGACGATCCAGACGCGGCGCGTCATTGCGTATTCGACAACATCGGCATGGTAGGCGTGGATTTCTGCGAATACCGCTTCGGCGGGAATGAACATGACCGCACCGTCCGAAGTTTCGCCGTCTATGATGTATTTGGAAGCGATATCGTCGACGTGTTTCTTGATGTCGGTCTTGAAAGCGCGCGTCGCCACGGTACGCTCGGTCTCGGCGGTTTCGCGGTTGAACATGCGATGGTAGTTTTCGAGCGGGAACTTGGCGTCGACGGAGACGCGCCCGGTCGGTTCCGGTAGTACCAGCACGCAATCCGCCCGGCTGCCGTTGGACAGCGTGGTCTGGAACGCGTAGGCGTCAGGCGGCAAAATGTTGCGCACCAGGCCTTCGAGCTGCACTTCGCCGAATGCGCCGCGCGAGCGTTTGTCGCCTAGCAGGGCTTGCAGCGTGACGACATTGGTGGTCAGGCCGTCGATTTTCTTTTGCGCCTCGTCGATGGTGGCGAGACGCGCCATGACGTTGGCGAAGGTTTCGTTGGTTTTTTTAAAGCCCTCGTCCAGCCGTTCGGCGACTTTGCCCGAGATTTCAGCGAGCCGGCTATCCACGCCCTTGGCCAGCGATTCGACGGCGGCGGCGAGCTGGCCGCCGGCCTGTTGCAAGCTGGTCTGGATCAGGGTCTGTTCGGCGCGGCCCTGTTCGGCCAGAGTTTGCAGGGTCTTGCCGAGGAATTCGGTTTGCGCGGCATGGATGCTGGCGGCGAATTCGCCCAACTGCAAATTGAGCGCGGCGCGGCTGCTGGCGAGCTCTGCGGCCTGCGATTGCGTCAGCGCGTGGATGGCGGCGTGCATGGCTTCGCGGCTGGCGGCAAGCTGGGTGGATTGCTCCAGTTGCAGCGTCTGTACTGTGCTGCGCGTGTTGGCCAGTTCGCTGCTGACCAGATTGCGCAGCCGTTCGGAAACATCCGTTAGTGCCGCCTGGGTGCGGTCAGACTGCGTTCCCAGGCCCTGGTGCAGATCGTTCAACATCGCGCGATGGCGCGGTTCCAGGCCACTGTCGAGCTGGGTGGGAAG
>DAICZK010000058.1 GCA_027311185.1 Sulfuriferula sp. | reverse complement strand
ATGTTGGCATTCATATTTTTAATTGGATATTTGTTTCACGGAGTTACTCCCATTATTCGCCTTGTCGTCGAGATCGGAGTTGGAGCGACTGTTTATACGCTCTCCATTTTTTTGCTATCGCGAGAACGCATACTAATGATTGTAAAAAGTTTCTTAAAAATAAACAGGCCTTAGGTTAGCTATTGAAATCTGATAAACAAAGTCAGCCCACTTGAATTTAGCGGATTAATTTGAAGAATTCGACTATTTATTTAGTTTGAGGAAATATGAGTACTGTGGTGACCTTTATCATTCCCGTGCGGCATCAGGCCAATTCCCAAAACTGGAATTCGCTCAAGGCTAATCTGACGCAAACCATTGCGTCGATCGCGGCACAAACCAATCCAAACTGGCGAGCGATCATTGTCGCTAATGAGGGTGCTGATTTGCCCTCTATACCAGATGGTTTTGAGATTGCCCGGGTAAGCTTTCCTCCCAACGTCATGCATGAGCAACAAGGCGAAGATAAAGAAGCATTTTATGATGCAGTCCGCATGGACAAAGGTCGTCGCGTGCTTGAGGGCATGTTGCGAGGGCGTGACACTGCTTTTTATATGATTGTTGATGATGATGATTTTGTAAGCAATGATCTGGTGGATTTTGTGGCGCAAAATGCAACGGCCAATGGCTGGAAAATAAATGAGGGCTATATCTGGGGCGACGGCGGCAATCTGTTATTTATCCATAATGACTTTGCGAATTTTTGTGGGACATCACTGATTATTCGTGCCGATCTTTATAAGCTGCCAGACAAGTTTGAGGATGCGTCAGCAGACTATATAAAAACCATGTTAGGCAGTCACATCAAGATAGGTAAAATATTAGCAGATCAGGGAACCCCTTTGGCAAGCATGCCCTTACGCGGCGCCGTTTACCGTATTGGACATGCAGGCGCTCACAGCAAGTCACCGACCTTGATCAAGCTGTATTTCCTTAATAAATATCTTCTGCTCAGACCACATAAATTGCTACGCAATATATTGAATCTACGATTTGTGACGTCCTCTTTTAAGAGGAAGTATTTTGGCGCATCTTAAACTAAAGCCATTGGATGAATATGATGAAAGACACAGTTTCTGTTGTTATACCGGTGTACAACGGGGAGGCTTTCATTTCGAGAGCGATACAAAGTGCCTTGAATCAATCCGTTCCGCCATTTGAAATAATCGTCATTAATGACGGCTCTACGGATGCGACAAGCGCCATACTGGCGACATTCGGCGATAGCATCAAAGTTATTGCTATCCCTAATGGCGGTGTTTCAAACGCCAGAAATATCGGCATCAAGGCCAGCGCCGGCGAGTTTATTGCTTTCCTGGATGCGGACGATATCTGGTACGAAGATAAGTTGAAGCGCCAGCTTGGGGTATTTGAGAGTTATCCGGATGTGGGATTTTGTTGCTGTGACTTCGGGTTTGTGAATACAAAAACTGATTTGATGGCAAATCATTTTGCCAGATTTAAAGATGCTGCCGATATTATTTTTGATGTGCCTATGCCTTTGCCGCTAGAGCCCTTAGTGGGCGGGAATTTTGTAGGCACCTGCTCTAACGTGATGGTCAGAAAAGAAGTGCTGGATAAAGCGGGATTATTCAATGTCAGCTATAAACAAGCAGAAGATTATGATCTGTGGTTAAGATTTGCCCTGGTTACAAAGTTCGTTCTACTCTCGACCGTACTGCTGGAAAAGAAAAGTCACGACGGCAATTTAACCAATAATTTTCTGGAAACATTACTTTTTCATGAACAGGTGCTGATTGATCTACAGGCGAATAATCAAGCTAAAGTTCAACTTGCGCAAATTCAAAACAAATATTTAAGTGCTTTAGCGTTAGTCCGTTACGAAATTGGTAATTTGTTTTATGAAACCAATCATCGAACAAATGCTTTTAAGTATTTCTTTCGTGGATTGAGGACAGTGTCCACAGTCAATAACCTCAGGTTATTCACCCGCTTTTGTGGGCGTAAGTTAATTAGATCGATGAGCGTCCGGAAAGTCTCTACCTAGTCGTCGCGCGACCCCCCCACGGTTTGAACGGCAATCTCACATTGATCTTACGCGCTAAACCTAAAAGCCATAGCGTCCACTAATCTTTAGCGGACGCTATGCTGAAAAACACCGATTCAGAGCCTGTTAAAAAAATCTCGTTTCATATTCTAGCGGACAAACCGAATTTACAGAAAAATCGGGTTTCGACCGGAAATTTGCCTTGACTATAAGCTAAATTTTACTAATATGAATTTTGATTTTGGATTTAATCGAAACCATTTTGACAAGGGCGCTCACTTTATTAATTCAAGGTATGCTAATCATGAAAAAAATAATTCCAATCGCATTTCTTTTACTGGGTGGTCTGGTGCAGTCGACCGCACTTTTGGCCGCAGAAGATTATCTCGCCGAACTGGCAAATCCGGGCCAGCTGGCATGGCAGAAGACTCAATCCTGGTGGCCTTCCAAGCTTGCCGCGATGGAGCAGCAGTTAGGCCAGCCCAACCTGGCGTGGCAAATGACGCAGCCTGGGTGGCCAGCCAAGCTCGCGCAATTGCAAGCCGCGGCTGCCCAGAAGGCCGCAGCCGCTGCGGCGACTCCGGTAGTGAAGGCAACAGCGGCGACGGCCAGCCGAGGAGTTTTCGCGAGCACGAGTTTTTGGTACACGCCCATTCCGACGAATGTGACGCTAGACCCCAACTCGGCCAATTACGCCGCCGAATTTCAACGCCAGGTCGCCGCGTATTACCAGGACGTAGGCATTAACACCACTTCTTATGCAAGCCCCGTCTATACCGCGACATCGAGCACGCCGACCACACGGGTGCAGGTCTGGGATTGCCAGAACAAGGGCTACCTCGACCCTAACCTGCAAGCGCAATGGACCGCCGTGCCCATTCCCTCCTATGCGACGCCTTCGGCCGGCACGGACGGCGAGATGACTGTCTATCAGCCGTCTACCGACACCATGTGGGAATTTTGGCAGACGCGTAAAGTCAACGGCCAGTGGCAGGCATGCTGGGGCGGACAGATGACTCATGTGTCGCAGAGCAGCGGCATCTGGCAGAACGGTTACGGCACTACCGCGACGGGACTGCCGTTCATGGGTGGTCAGGTGACTGCCGAGGAGCTCAAAAGCGGCGTGATCAACCATGCCATCGGCATCGCGCTGGTCGATCAGGCCGCCTATTCGGTGCTGTCGTGGCCGGCGCAGCGTTCCGACGGCTGGAACCCGACCAGCGCCCCCAACCGCATCCCTGAAGGCACGCGCTTTCGGCTTGACCCCAGCATCAATGTCGATGCGCTCAACATGACGCCGGTGGGCAAGATGATCGCCAAGGCCGCGCAGAAATACGGCTTCGTCGACTGGGATACGGCGGGCGCCATTTCCATCCGTTTCGAGAACTCGCTCTCGTATACGCAACTCGGCCAGCCCAATCCTTATACTGCGCTGTTTAACGGTGTGCCTAATTACGCGGTATTGAACGGCTTCCCGTGGAGCCACCTGCAGTTCCTGCCGAGGAATTACGGTAAGTAGGAGTTGGTATACGGCTTCACGCGATGCCCCGAGCCACGCATAAAAATACTGACACAAAACGATAATAAAAACATCGCAATAAAATTTTCGTGCTGTGTTAGTATTTGTACGACGGATTCTGCTGGAACGGGGTACTCGCTTGACTGTCGAAAGAAATGCTCTATTTGATTATGCCAAGGGCATCGGTATTCTTCTTGTTGTATACGGGCATGTGGCGCGAGGGTTGATCGGCGCAGGCCTTGCAAAGGATAAGGCTGTCTATGGTCTGATCGACAGCTTTATTTACAGCTTTCTTATGCCGCTGTTTTTTCTGCTCGCAAGGCTGTTGTTTCCCGGTTCGATCGCCAGGCACAGCAGACTCAGTCTGATCAAGAACAAATTTCGGTTGATCTTCTACCCTTACTTGGTCTGGTCCCTGATCCAGGGCGCCATCGAGGTTGAGCCCACTGGCGCAACCAATAGCGGCGTGACATGGGCGCAGGTTTTGTCATTCATGTGGCAGCCTCGTGACCAGTTCTGGTTTCTTTATATCCTGTTTGTTATCTTTCTGGTATCGGCTCTCCTGTATCGCCGCACCAACATCTACTGGTCGACTATAATAGTGCTTATAGCGGCGATGCTGTTTGTATTCAAGGTTCCTCCGCTTGACTTTTATGTGGTCAATATTTTTCGCGCCTGTTTTGTATTCTTTGCGGTTGGCGTGAGCGCGCGTATCTTTTGGCTCCCGACCCTGAGCGTCAGACTCGGCCGGTATCGATGTTATGGTTGTCGGCGGTATTGTTTGGAGGCGGTCAATACCTGTTGCATGGGCCTTTCGGCTTGGCCGCCTACAATGGCGAATCGGTGGTTCGATTGATGTTGGCGTTGAGCGGAAGCGTGTTCGTCATTGCCTTGTCCCATTTTCTGCTGCGTTTTGATATGCGGTGGCTATCCTATCTGGGCAGGCATTCAATAGAAATATATCTGGTGCATATCATCGCCGCGAGCGGGATACGGATCATTTTACAAAAATACTTCGGAATATCCGATGTTGGCATTCAGCTCGTGTCAGGGATGATAGTTGGCGTAGGTGCGCCGTTACTGTTGGCTGCGTTGGCGCCGAGGTTCGGCTTCAGCTGGCTTTTTGTTGCGCCGTGGCGTCGTCCGTCTCTCAAAGCTGCGCATTAAAATGCCGTCGCCACCTCGACACTAGCTAGGACTATAGCGGTGCCGATTGGATGCGCGCCGCGCCCGTTTACAGAAATCGAATGATTTGGAGAAATACGCTCTTTAATTTTTTAACTATTTGTGAGGTATTTGGTCATGAAGAAAATTGCTTCAATTACATGCCTGTTGCTCGGCATTTCGTTGTCGGCGTCAGCGTTTGCCGAAGATTATCTAGCCGAACTGGCGAATCCCGGTCAGCTGGCGTGGCAGGAAAGCCAACCCTGGTGGCCCGCCAAGCTGGCCTTGATGGAACAACAGCTGGGCATGCCGAATCTGGCCTGGCAAATGACCCAGCCTTGGTGGCCGGCAAAATTACAGTCGCTGCAGCAGGCCGCCGGTACGAGTGCCGCCCCGACCCAGGTCGTGGCCGCAGTTGCCCCGGCCCCAGCCCCGGCAGCAACAATCTCACGCAGCCGGATTTTCGAAAGCAATAGCTTCTGGTATGCGCCCATTCCGGTGTGGGCAACGTTAGACCCCAATTCGGCCAACTATGTGGCCGAGTTCCTGCGCCAATTGAATACCTATTATCAGACGGTCGGCATCAATACCACTTCGTATTCCAGCCCCGTCTATACCGCCAGCTCGTCCACGCCAACCACGCGGGTGCAAGTGTGGGACTGCCAGAACAAGGGTTACATCGATCCCGCCTTACAGGCGCAATGGACGGCGGTGCCTATTCCAGCTTACGCGACTCCTTCTGTCGGTACGGACGGCGAGATGACCATATATCAGCCTTCGAGCAATACCATGTGGGAATTCTGGCAGACGCGTAAAGTCAACGGCCAATGGCAGGCGTGTTGGGGGGGGCAGATGCTCAATACGCCTCTGAGCAACGGAATCTGGCCCCACCCGTATGGTACGACCGCAACAGGCTTGCCGTTCATGGGTGGTCAGGTGACTGCCGAGGAACTCAAAAGCGGCGTGATCAACCATGCCATCGGCATCGCGCTGGTCGATCAGGCCAGTTACACGACGTTCTCATGGCCGGCGCAGCGCTCGGACGGCTGGAACCCGACCAACGCCCCCAACCGCATCCCCGAAGGCACGCGCTTTCGTCTTGACCCCAGCATCAACGTCGATGCGCTCAACATGACGCCGGTGGGCAAGATGATCGCGAAGGCAGCGCAAAAATACGGCTTCGTCGATTGGGACACTGCCGGGTCGATTTCCATCCGTTTTGAGAATGCGCTGTCGTATACGCAGCTCGGCCAGCCCGACCCCTATGTCGCGCTGTTTAACGGTGTGCCTTCATATAAAATACTTGCCAATTTCCCCTGGGACAAACTGCAATTCCTGCCGATGAATTACGGCAGGCAGTAACCGGTATATACTGGCGGTAGGGTTTTGGCGCATGCGGCGGCAAAGCCTATTGCGGTCAACAGATATTCCGGATGACGTTTATAACCGGGAAATAGCGATACATAGCGCAAGGATAAACAATGAAAATTATGGTAGTTGGCGGTGCGGGCTATATCGGTTCGCACATGGTCAAAATGTTGCTCGAAGCAAAGCACGAGGTCGTTACTTTCGATAATCTTTCGGCGGGTTTTCGCGATTCGGTACTGGGCGGAGACTTCGTGGAGGGGGATTTGTGCAGCAGGGCGGCACTGGATGCTTGTTTCGTCGCGCACCGACCCGATGCGGTGATGCATTTCGCGTCTTTTATTCAGGTCGGCGAATCGGTGCGGCGGCCGGACAAGTATTATTTCAATAATTTTTCCAACACGCTGAATCTGTTGGATGCGATGATAGCGCACAAGGTCCGGCACTTTATTTTTTCCTCGACCGCCGCTATTTTTGGCGAGCCGCAATATGTGCCGATAGACGAGCTACATCCGACCAACCCGCTCAATCCTTACGGCAAATCGAAATGGATGGTTGAACAGGCTTTGGCCGATTACGAACACGCTTTCGGCCTGAAATATGTTTGCCTGCGCTATTTCAACGCCGCAGGCGCGGATCCGTCAGGCTTGCTCGGCGAGCGGCACGAACCCGAGACGCATCTGATTCCACTGATATTGCGCGCAGCCTCTGGCCGGTTGCCGCATATTCAAGTCTTCGGCCGGGACTACGATACGCCGGACGGCACTTGTGTCCGGGATTATATCCATATCGTGGATTTATGCGCGGCGCACTTGCTTGCCTTGAATCAACTGGTTCAGAACGAACAGAGCAGTCATTTTAATTTGGGCAACGGCGCGGGATTTTCGGTACAGCAGGTAATTGATGCCGCAGAACGCGTCACCGGCTCGAAAATCAAGGTGCTTGACGGCGCGCGTCGGGCGGGAGACCCGGCCCGGCTGGTGGCCGATTCTTCCAAAGCCAGGCTGGCTCTGGGCTGGACTCCGCGTTACGCCGATCTGGAGACGATCATCGGCGATGCATGGCGATGGGAACGTAAAATGCTCGACAAAGCGGATTAGTCGGCCGTTGTCCCTGTACCGGTTTCGTCACGCGACTCGGCCAGGGATGGCGCCGGATACTCAGTTTCCGGTATAGTCGGCTGGGACGGGCGTTTGCAGCAACCGGCGCAGGACTTCCCCGGCCAGCATCAGGCCGAACAGTGGCGGCATATAACTGATGGTGCCATTGACGGCGCGGGCGCGGCCCGGTCCGTCGACCGCCACCGGAGGCAGGGGTGCCGCGGGTTCTTCGTCCGAGTAGACCGTCAGCACGCCGGTTCTGATCCCGAGTTTGTGCAAACGCTTGCGCATGATGCGGGCGAGCGGGCACATCTCGGTTTTGCTGATGTCGGCCAGCCTGATTCGGCCCGGGTCCAGCCGATTGCCGGCGCCCATGCTCGACGCGACATTCAAGCCGCGTTGCACGCTGGTTGCGACCAACGCCACTTTGCAGTTGAGAGAATCGATGCAGTCTATGACATAGTCGGCGTCAGCGGGCACATATTCCGCCATATTTTCCGTGCCGAGGAAGGTTTGATGGGTAGTCAGCAGGCAGGCGGGGTTGATGTTCATGATGCGTTCGCGCATGAGTTCGATCTTGGCGGTGCCGACATTTGATAACAATGCGGGGAGCTGGCGATTGATATTGCTGATCGCGACCTTGTCGTGATCAATCAGGGTCAGCTTGCCGACCCCGGCGCGCGCAAGCGCTTCGGCGCAATAAGAGCCGACCCCGCCCAGTCCGGCAACAAATACGTGTTTGCTTGCGAGTAGCGAGATGCCGCGTTGGCCGATGAGGATTTCGGTGCGCGCGAATTGCGGTGGAGTGCTCATGCTGCAGGCAGAAACAGGCCGAGCAGATCGTTTAAAAAACGCTGGCCAAGCGGGGTTGGCGCTATGCGCAGGTGGTCGCGTACCAGCAGCCCGCGTTGTTCGGCCTGCTCCAGCTGGCTTTGGATGGCGGTGATGGGCAAGCCGGTACGCTCGCTAAACAGCGCAGTATCAAAACCGTCGGTTAGACGTAGCGCATTCATCATGAACTCGAAGCCACGCGCCGCAGCCGCCACCGTGTTTTCGGTTTGCACCGGGTCACCCGCCAACGCCTGCTCCATGTAATCGCGTGGATGTTTGTGGCGCATCTGGCGGATAACGCGGTCGTGAAACGACAGTTTGCTGTGAGCGCCCGCGCCGATTCCCAGATAATCGCCGAATTGCCAGTAATTCAGATTGTGTCGTGCCTGACGCCGAGGCTGCGCGAAGGCTGAAGTCTCGTAATGCTGATAGCCGGCCAGAGCGAGGTGATCTTCTATCATGATCTGCATATC
>DAICZK010000057.1 GCA_027311185.1 Sulfuriferula sp. | reverse complement strand
GCACCAGCACGTCTATCATTTTAATGCCAGTCTCGAATATCCCCGATTTGCCGGAGCGTCGCGCGAGCGCAGGCGGCGGCTGATGCACTGTGCGCCATTGCAGCCCGGCGGGAGGCGGCTGATGATCGATCACATTGCCGAACACGTCGAACATGCGCCCGATAATCTGCTTGCCGACCGGCGCCAGCAACGGCCCGCCCGTATCGGTCACCGCCATGCCGCGCGCGAGGCCTTGCGTCGGCGTCAGCGCTATGCCGCGCACGCGTTGCGCATCGAGTTGCACCAGCACTTCGATGGCGATGCGGTTGTCCTCCCCGGTTCGCAGCAAAGAAAAAATGGCGGGCAGATGTTCCTCGAACCGGACATCCACGACGCTGCCGCGCACGGCAACAACGCTACCGGTATTCACCGGGACTACACTGCTGTCATTCACGATGCCTCCTGTCGGTTTGCCGCACGTCCGCGCCGAAACCGGGATACGGCAGGCACGTCAAACTCAAACTCCGATAGCGGCGAGCAGTTTCTCGAACTCCCCTGCGCGCAGCGGTTTCGCATAGCGGTAACCTTGTCCGTAATCGCAGCCGTACGACAGCAGCAAGTCATGCTGCTGTGTCGTTTCCACGCCTTCGGCGATGACCTTCAGACCCAGTTTGTGCGCCATCACCACAATGGCCTCCGCCAGCGCCGCATCGCTCGCAACAGTCGTCATATCATGGACGAAGGATTGGTCGATCTTAAGATAATCGATGTCGAATTTTTTTAGATAAGACAGCGCAGAGTAACCGGTGCCGAAATCGTCCATCGAAATCTGTATGCCGGCGTCTCTGAAAGCCAGCAGTTTATCCGAAATCGACGCGGTCACATCGAGCAGCAGGCCTTCGGTGATTTCGATGACGAGGTTGCGCCCGTCAAGTCCGATCTCCCCCAGATGATCGAGCCAGACGCCGATCTGGGTGGCGTCATCCTTGAACTGGACAGGGGACATGTTCACGCTGATCTGCAAATCGGCGGCATAAGCATCCACCCAGCGTTTGGTCCAGCTGACCGCCTGTTTGAACACCCAGTCGCCCAGCGCAATAATCAGCCCTGTCTCTTCCGCCAGCGGTATAAATTCCGCCGGACTGATCATGCCGCGAGTGGGATGATTCCAGCGCACTAGCGCCTCGGCTTTGATGATGGCGCCGCTGGTCATGTCGACTATGGGCTGAAAGTACAGCTCAAACTGCTGTTTCACCAAGGCGTCGCGCAAATCCCTGAGCAGATTCAATCGCTTTTGCGCTTTTTCCTGCAACCCCGACGTGTAAAAATTCAGCCGGTTGCGTCCGGCCTGTTTCGCCACATACATCGCCTGCTCGGCTTTTTTGAGCAAATCGTCGGCGTCTCTGCCATCAGCCGGATAAAATGCGATTCCCATGCTGGCCGAAATATAGATGTTTCTCGGGTCGTCGCTCAAGTGAAAAGGCTCGGCCAGCTTATTAACAATCTCCTGCGCGATGTGTGCGACCTCTTCGGCAGCATCCCTGTCGAACAGGATCACGGCGAATTCGTCGCCGCCCAGTCGGGCGATTGTAGCCGAGGCTCCCGCCGACGCGCTTATCCTCCCGCCCACCTCGACCAACATCAAATCGCCGGTCTGATGGCCCAGAGTGTCATTGACTTCCTTGAACTGGTCGAGATCGATGTAGAGCACGGCCAGCGAGATATCTTCGTCCTGCCCACGCTTGATTTCATCGGTCAACTGACGATGCATGCGATAGCGATTCGAGAGCCCCGTGAGCATGTCGAAATTGGCCTGTTTCCATATCGTTTCTTCGGAGCGCACTTTTTCGGTGATGTCCGACAATGTCGCGACGTAACGATAAGGCTGCCCCTCCGCGTCCAGAACGACGTTCACGGTCAGCCATTCCGGAAATACTTCCTTGTTTTTACGCTGGCTCCAGACCCGGCCCTGCCAGTAGTGGTGCTTTTTCAGCGTTGTCCACATCGCCCGGTAAAAAGCCTTGCTATGACGCCCCGAGTTGGCAATCAGGGGCGGCTTGCCCTTGATTTCATCCACGCTATATCCGGATGAATCGATATAGGCCTTATTGACGAAAATGACCCGGTTGCGCTCGTCCGTGACCATCATCGCCTGACTGCTATGCTCAAACACCAGCGCTGCGAGCTTTAATTCCTGTTCCAGCGCCTGCCGGTTTTTTTCGCGGTCGAAATTATCCAGCGCGAAAGCGACATCGCCGCACATTTCTTCGGCCAAACGCACAATTTCGTCATCGAACACGTTTTTTTTCACGTGATACAGATTCAAAATCGCGAACACCTTGCCGGCGCGCAGAATAGGAAACGCGGCGGAAGCCTGCCAACCGATCCGCGCCGCCCGCTCGCGCCAGGGCACGGTACCGGGCTCCGCCATAAAATCATTGACAAGAACCGTACGTTGTTCGCGAAAGGCCTGACCCAACGGCCCCAAACCCGCTTCCTTCGTCGACTCAACCGATATCTCGATATGATCCAGATAATCGGCGCCGTCTCCATAACTCACCACCGGCTCAACCCAGCCCGTCGTTTCGTTCAGCTTTCCGACCCACGCCATCGCCATACCGCCGAAGTCGACCGCCATCTTGCACACCAGCGGGAATAATTCGGCCTCTTGCCGCGTTCGCACTATAGCCTGGTTGACTTCGCTCAGCGCCTTGTAAAAGTGCGATAGCCGCGTAATACGCGCCTCTTTGATTTTCCTGTCAGCGATGCTATGCGCCGCGACCAGAATGGTTGGCTTGCCGTCAAACGCTACAATGCGCAACGCCAGCCCGACTGGAAGTTCCGACGCGTCGCGAGCTCGCAGGGCCAGTTCTGTGTCGACGGTTACCAGACCCTCGTCGCCCAGAAACGCGACCATATGCTGCCAGTAGGTCGCCGAACGGCCTACGCTCAGGCGCATTATATTCATCCCCGCCAGTTCGTCCCGGGTGTAGCCCAACGCCGCAAGCAGCGTGTCATTCACAAAAGTCAGCTCCAGCGTATTAGGGTCCAGCATAAACAGCAATGACGGGATTTTATCCAGAAGATGCTGGAGTTGATTCGGCCCGACAAGCAATGTAGGTATCTCTGTCTGCATTGGCTGATACACTATATAATAGTAGTCCCTGTTGATTACAAACGGCCGTCGTCAAACACGGCGGCCAGTTCCGGTTTCAACGAACCCGCGGCAGTGCCAGTGAGACAAGGAAACTCCTCGAGTTATCCGTGATTCGCAAAGAAGCTTCCTGGATACTATCACAGTCGGTTACCTGTGTTAACATTACTCAAACCGAGCCGCAAACCAGCCTGGCTGTTTAAACGCGATACGAAAGTCGTAGAATACAGGGTTTCTGCATAATCAAGCGTTTTGAATGGAAATTTGCGGCATTTTTTTGTCCGCGCGAACGTTGAGCAAGCGCGTCGGCGCTGCGTCGGCACCTTTAAAGGGCGTCTCTTCTCTTTAAAACATCCGCGCAAAAAGCCGCGTAAAGCCGAAGTCAAAAAAAGGCGAATCCGTGTATAATGTGCGGGGAAATTAGCGTTGATGCTCTTGAGATTTGCCTGAATTTTTGAAAGCAACTGGTGCCATCTGAGGCCTTGCTTATTGTTTTGACAATAAATGTCAATCCAGTTGACAGCAGTTGAAAATTTGATGGTGCCGGGAGGGGGACTCGAACCCCCACACTGTTACCAGCGGCGGATTTTGAATCCGCTGCGTCTACCAATTCCGCCATCCCGGCAAGCTGGCGTTTTAAACCAGGTCCGGCATTATCCCCAAAATTCTATTCTCGTGCAATACTTTCGTAACACTATGCTTACTGACGATTTTGACTTTGACTTACCCGAGGCGCTGATCGCCCAATTTCCGCCCGCCAACCGTACCGCCAGTCGACTGCTCCACCTCGACGCACCGGCAGAGCAACTCTCCAACGGCCTGTTTGCCGATTTCCCGCAGTATCTGCGCGCGGGCGATGTTCTGGTCTTCAATGACACCCGCGTCATCAAGGCACGGCTTTTCGGCCCTAAGGACAGCGGCGGTCAGGTGGAACTGTTAATCGAGCGTATCATCGGCGAACACGAGGCGTTAAGCTTTATCCGCGCCAGCCACGCGCCGCGGGTCGGCACCCGGATCAACCTGAACGACACGGTATCGCTCACCATTCTGGCGCGCGAGGCCGATTTATACCGGGTGCGGTTCGACCATCCGCAGACGGTGCTGGATATCCTCGACCAATACGGCGCGTTGCCGCTGCCGCCTTACATCGAACGCGCCGCGCAAGACGCCGACGACGCGCGTTATCAGACCGTTTACGCGTGCCACCCCGGCGCGGTGGCGGCGCCGACGGCGGGTCTGCATTTTGACGAGGCAATGTTGCGCCGGCTCGACGAAATGGGCGTCGTTCGCGCCTGCGTCACGCTGCATGTCGGCGCAGGTACTTTTCAGCCGGTGCGCGTCACGCGTATCGCCGACCATGTCATGCACAGCGAACGCTATACGATACCGCAAACGACAGTCGATCAGATCGAGCAGGCGCAAGCCGGCGGCGGCCGCATCGTCGCCGTCGGCACCACCAGTCTGCGCGCGCTCGAAGCGGCGGCGCAGGGCGGTCGACTGCAAGCCGGCGAAGGTGAAACGCGCATTTTCATCACCCCCGGCTATCAGTTCAAAGTGGTCGAACGGCTGCTCACCAATTTTCACTTGCCCAAATCCACACTACTAATGCTAGTATCGGCGTTTGCCGGAACGGAACAAATCCGGCGCGCCTATGCGCACGCCATCGACCACGGCTATCGCTTCTTCAGTTATGGGGACGCCATGCTGATCGAGCGCGCAAACCAGGCCCCCCAATCATAGCCAAGGTTATCCATGCATTTCAAACTACAGCAGACAGACGGTCTGGCGCGTCGCGGCAGCCTGAGCCTCGCCCACGGCACGGTAGAAACCCCCGCGTTCATGCCGGTAGGCACCTACGGCGCAGTCAAGGCCATGGCGCCCGACGAGCTTAAAACCATCAACGCCCGGATCGTGCTCGGCAATACTTTCCATTTATGGCTGCGCCCCGGTCTCGACGCGATTGCCGCACACGACGGGCTGCACCGCTTCATGGGCTGGGATGGGCCGATACTCACCGACTCGGGCGGATTTCAGGTATTCAGTCTCGGCGCCTTGCGCCGGATTTCCGAACAGGGCGTACATTTTTCGTCGCCCCTCAATGGCGACAAGCTTTTCCTCACTCCCGAAGAATCCATGCGCATCCAGAGGATACTGAACGCCGACATTGCGATGATTTTCGACGAATGCACGCCCTATCCGGCCGAGCACGCGGTCGCAGCCGACTCCATGCGCCTCTCGCTGCGCTGGGCGGAACGCTCCAAAGTCGCGCATGAGGGCAATCCCAACGCGCTGTTCGGTATCGTGCAAGGCGGCATGTATGAAGATTTGCGCGACGAATCGCTGCGCGAGCTCGCCGCCATGGATTTCGACGGCTATGCCATCGGCGGCCTTTCCGTGGGCGAGCCCAAGGACGACATGCGCCGCATCCTCGCGCATACCGCGCCGCAGCTGCCGCGCGACAAGCCGCGCTATTTGATGGGAGTCGGAACGCCTGAGGATATCGTCGCCTCGGTACAGAACGGCATCGACATGTTCGACTGTGTCCTGCCTACGCGCAACGCGCGGCACGGCATTCTGTTCACCCGTTTCGGCGACATGCGGATTAAAAACGCGCGCTTCCGCCTCGACACCCGGCCTGTAGACAGCGAATGCACATGCTATTGCTGCCGCAATTTCAGCCGCGCTTATCTGTATCACCTGATCCGTTGCGGGGAAATTCTGGGCGCGCGCTTAGCCACATTCCATAACCTGTATTATTATCAGCAGCTCATGGCGGGGCTGCGCTCGGCCATCGCGGAAACCCGGCTCGACGCCTTTGTTTCCGAGTTTCATGAGCAACGCGCGCTTACGTGCTAAAATCTTCCCATTTTTATGCTGTCACTCACGGAGTAAATCATGTTTATCACCAACGCCTTTGCCGCGACAGCGGCTGCCTCACCCACCGATACCTTGATGAGTTTCCTGCCGCTGATCGTTATTTTCGTGCTGTTCTGGTTCATGATCATCCGCCCGCAGATGAAACGCAGCAAAGACCAGATAAAAATGATAGCGGCGCTGCAAAAAGGCGATGAAGTCATCACCAGCGGCGGCCAGGTCGGCCGGGTAGTCAAAGTGGACGAACAGTTCGTCAGCCTGGAAATAGCCGAAGGCGTCGTCACCAACGTACAAAAGAGCAGCGTGCAAACCATGCTTCCCAAGGGCACGATCAAAGCCATCTGACGATGCGGCATCGTCGATAAAATCGTGACCGGTTCGGGCATGGAAATCGTAGCAACGCTTTTCGTGCCCGACCCCGAACAGTATATTCATAAAAAAATCCGGCTCTGACATCATGACGTCATATGCGACGGCTAATCTCGGTAGTTAAAAAGGCAACAAAATGAATCGATTCCCGCTCTGGAAATATCTGCTTATCGCGACAGTGCTGCTGGTCAGCATTATTTATACCCTGCCTAATTTTTACGGCGAAGTGCCCGCCGTGCAAGTATCACCCACGCGCGCGGCTTACAAAGCCGATAACGTGCTGAAACAGGAAATCGAAGACGAACTCGGCGCTGCGCACATCGCGTACACCAGCGCCGTGGTCGACGGCGGCACCATCAAGGTCCGCTTTGCCAACACCGATCTGCAACAGAAAGCCGAAGACGCACTGCAGGCGCGATTCCGCGACGGCTACAGCGTTGCGCTGAACCTGCTCTCGGCGTCTCCGTCCTGGCTCGCCGCCATCGGCGCCAAGCCCATGTATCTGGGTCTGGATTTGCGCGGCGGCGTGCAATTTCTGCTGCAGGTGGACATGCAGGCAGCGCTTGACAAAACCGTGGAGCGCGACGCCGCAGACCTGCGCAGCCAATTGCGCGAACAGAACATTCATTATTCCGGCATAGAGCGCGACCATCAAACCATCGTCATTCATTTTAACGATGCCGCCACGCGCACCCAGGCCAGCGCATTCATTAGCAAGAATATCGCCGATCTGGTGCAAAGCGAACAGGACGCGCTCGGCGACTACAGCCTGCTGGAGAATCTGCGCCCCGAGGCGCAAGTGCGTATCCAGACCGGCGCGATCCAGCAGAACATCACCACCTTGCGCAACCGCGTCAATGAACTGGGCGTGGCGGAGCCCATTATTCAGCAACAAGGAGCTGACCGGGTAGTGGTCGAGCTGCCAGGTGTGCAGGACACGGCCAAAGCCAAAGAGATCCTGGGCCGCACCGCAACGCTGGAAATTCATCTGGTCGACGAAACCCACGACCTGAATGCGGCGCTGCAAGGGCAGGTACCGTTTGACGACGCGCTTTATACCGAGCGCAACGGCACACCCCTGCTCGTCAAAAAAACCGTGGCCCTGACCGGCGACTATATCACCGACGCCTCGCCCGGCTTTGACCAGCAGTCGGGCCAGGCCGCCGTCCACATCAATCTCGACGCTCGCGGCGCACGCATTTTCGGCGACGTGACGCGAGACAACGTCGGCAAACGCATGGCGATACTGCTGGTAGAAAAAGGCAAAAGCGAAGTCATCACCGCGCCCGTCATCCGCGAAGAAATCGACGGCGGACGCGTGCAGATCACCGGTATGGAATCGGCGCAGGAAGCCTCGGACGTTGCCCTGTTATTGCGCGCCGGCGCACTGGCAGCCCCCATGGACATCATCGAGGAACGCACCGTCGGCCCTAGCCTCGGCGTCGACAACATCGAAAAAGGCGTTCATTCCAACCTCTGGGGCTTTGTCGCAGTGACGGTATTCATGATATTTTACTATCGCGTTTTCGGCATCTTCTCGACGCTGGCCTTGTCCGCGAACGGTTTGTTTCTGGTCGCCCTGCTCTCCATGATGCAAGCCACGCTCACACTGCCGGGTCTGGCCGGTATCGCCCTGACCCTGGGTATGGCGATCGACGCCAACGTGCTGATCAACGAACGGATACGCGAAGAGCTGCGCAACGGCAATTCGCCGCAGGCGGCAATCCACGCGGGCTATGATCGCGCCTGGGGCACCATTCTCGACTCCAACATCACCACCTTCATCGCGGGTATCGCGCTGTTCTGGCTGGGCTCGGGGCCGGTACGGGGGTTTGCCGTCGTGCTCTGCCTGGGCATCGTCACGTCCATGTTCAGTTCCGTCACTGTCTCGCGCGCCCTGGCCAACCTCACGTATGGCCGACGCGTGCGCCTGGCTCACGTGTCCATCTAATCTCAGGAAGCCATCATGGAATTTTTTCGCATCAAAAAAGATATTCCCTTCATGCGTTACGGGAAAATCACCACGGCCATCTCCCTGCTTACCTTTCTGTTTGCGATCTGGGCATTGGCCTATAAGGGCTTGAACTTCGGCGTCGATTTTACCGGCGGAACGGTGATTGAAGTTGCCTACCGCCAGCCCGCCCAGACCGATCAAATCCGTGCCGCCCTGACCAAAACCGGCCTCACCCAGATCACGGTGCAGACTTTCGGCTCGGCGCAGGACATTCTCATC
>DAICZK010000056.1 GCA_027311185.1 Sulfuriferula sp. | reverse complement strand
ATTCCAGGCGGTTATGAGATCAAATCTAACGTTTCAGCATTGCTCGCCAGGTTTGCAGGAATTCCAGGCGTTGCGCCACTCCACGCCTTTTCAATCCCTGCCTAGGCCGATTAGCTCCCGTGCAGAAACAAATTTTGTGATAGCATCACTTTGAATTATACGATTATTGTCGCGCGCAAATGAAGTGCGATTTTTCACCGTCATTGGATAATGACCTCTGCGGCGATTCTCAAATTAGGCGCGAAGTGATTTTAATATGCGTCGTTTTCCGATTATTTTGAGTGCCTACATTAGTAAATCATAAGGAACTGGCTTGTTCAAATTCATCATCGCCCTTGTGGGTTATCACTATTTTGGCATTCTAGGCGGCGTGCTGGGCTATATCCTGGGCGCCATGGCCGACCGTTACCGCGCCTACGGAGTCGGCGCGATAAATCCGATCAACGCCGCGCTGCGGCAGACGGTTTTTCTCGAAACGGTATTTATCCTGATGGGCCGGGTCGCCAAAGCGGACGGCGTCGTAACCCAGGGCGAAATCGCCTACGTCGAACAATTTATCCAGAAACTGGGTATGTTGCCGCAGCATCGAGATCTGGCGATCGCCATGTTCAAGCAGGGCGCCCTGCCAGAGTTCGACGCGGGGCCGACTATGCAACGATTCCTTGCCGTGTGTGGCCGTACGCATGATCTGACGCAGATGCTCATCGTCTATCTGATCGCAATGGCCTTGTCGGATGGCGTAGTCGACACAGCCGAATCGCGTCTGCTTGCTGCAATCGCACAAGATTTGGGTCTGGACCAGGGGGCTTACCAGCGTTTACTGGAAATGGTTTTGAATCAGTCGCGCTTCGGCACCAGTCAGGCTACGACGAGTACCGCGCTCGACGAAGCGTATAGAGCGCTGGGCGTATCGCGGGAAAACACCGACCAGGAAATCAAGCGCGCTTATCGTAAATTGATGAGCCAGTACCACCCTGACAAGTTAACCGGTCAGGGGCTGCCGGCCGACATGATCAAAATTGCGACAGAACACGCGCAGGAAGTGCAAGTCGCTTACGATATGATCGTAAAAAGCCGAACTCCGCAGCCTTGATTGCTCGCCCGCCGAGAACACGCCGAAGTAATCACTTACAATCGCGTGACGCTAGCAAACTAGAGAAATATATCAGTTGCGAGCAGCGGCGGTCTTACGATTGCGCGCCTCCAGCATCAACATCCCGACCGCTAAAGTCAAAGCCAGTTTGTTGCCCCATCGGTCAAACGGAGTCAAACCGTGATAGCCCTGCGCCTCGCCGGTCAATATCGCGCGCGTGAACAACGGCAGATGACCGAGCAGCTCACCCTTAGACCCGATGATGGCCGTTGCCCCCGTATTGGTCGCGCGCAGCATTTCACGGCCGCTTTCAAGCGCGCGGGTTTGCGCGATCTGCAGATGCTGCCAGGGCGCGATACCGTCGCCGAACCAGGCGTCGTCAGTGACGTTAACCAGAATATTGGCCGCTGGAAGCTGACGGATGATTTCCTCGCCGAACACGTCCTCGTAGCAAACGTCGGCGCCGACGCGTAACCCGGCAACGCGGAACGGGGTTTGGTCGAGGCTGCCGCGCGAGAAGTCGGAAAGAGGGATATGCAAAAACTCGATGACGCGACCGAAAACCGACTTTAATGGAATATATTCGCCGAATGGCACCAGATGATGTTTGCGATATACCTGGGTAGGCGCGTCGCCGAAGCTCATCACACTGTTGTAGTACCGGCCATCGCCCGGGCTCTCGGGAATGCCGACCAGAACATCGCCGCCGTTACGCCGCCCGTAACGCGCCAGATCGGCGAGATAATCGGCAGGAACATCATTATAGAACAAGGGAATGGCGGTTTCGGGAAGTACGGTCAGCCGCGCGCGGCTCGCCGCAGCAAGAGCGTGGTAGACCAGCAGCGTGGAGGCAAGCTGGTCGGGCTGCCATTTGAGCGACTGGCTGATATTGCCCTGAACGAGGGCTACTGACACTGGCGCGCCGAGCGGTATGGTCCAGTTGACTTGCCTCATGCCCAAACCGACCATCCAGATTGCCGCAAGCGGTACCAGATAAGCGGTCGATCGGCGACCGAGCACGGCAGCACTCCATGCCAATATCAAGGTCACGCCGAAAACGCCGACTACGGGTACATAGCCCGCAAGCGGGCTGGAAGGTATCTGCGAATAACCCACAGCCAGCCAGGGAAAGCCGGTAAAGATCCAGTCCCGCGTCCACTCGAGCAGCATCCAGCAGGCCGCCATCCCCCAGGGCGAGACGACAAGTCGCCGTTGATGCAAATAACCCGCAAGAGCGGGAAACAGCGCTAGAAAAGCGGCGAACAGCGAGGTTGCCGCGCCCGCCAGGATCATAGGCATTCCGCCATAATCGTGCAGGCTGATGTAAATCCAGGACACGCCGAAGCCGAAATAGCCCAGACCGAACAGAAAGCCCAGCCAGGCACTGAAACGCGGTTGAAGCTGCCACAACCGGAACAGACCGGCGAGCGTAACGAGCGGCACTACGTACCAGCCAAACGGCGCGAAGCCGAACACGCTGGCCGCGCCCAGCAACAGCGCGAGCCCGCCATATCCCCCAGCGTATTTAAGGCTGCGCAGCAAAATTCATCATCCGCGCGATCGACAGCACCGCGCGCCGCCTGATTCCTTCCTCGATACGGATTTCGTTGTCTCCGGTCTCCAGCACTCGCGCAAGGTTGCGCAGCCCGTTCATGGCCATCCACGGGCAGTGCGCACAACTGCTGCAGCCAGCGCCGAAACCCATGGTCGGTGCTTCGATAAGCGTTTTACCGGGTGCCGCGGCGTGCATTTTATGAAAAATACCGTTATCGGTCGCCACGATAAACGTCTGATTGGGCAATTCCTGGGCAGCGCGAATAATCTGCGTGGTCGACCCGACCACGTCGGCCAACGCTACGACCCCGGCGGGCGACTCGGGATGAACCAGAACAGCCGCTTCCGGGTATGCAAGTTTCATCTGCGCGAGCTCGGCCGCCTGAAAAGCCTCGTGCACGACGCAGATTCCCTGCCAGATCAGCATATCGGCACCGGTGATATCGCGCACGTACTCGCCCAGATGCTGATCGGGCGCCCACAGGATTTTTTTGCCCAGCGAATGCAGATGCCGTACGATCTTGACCGCTATGCCCGAGGTAACAACCCAGTCGGCCCTCGCCTTGACCGCCGCCGAGGTGTTGGAATAAACCACCACCACCCGGTCGGGATGCTGGTCGCAGAAATCGTTGAAAGTATCCGCCGGACACGCCAGATCGAGCGAACAGTGGGCGTTCAGGTCCGGCATCAGCACGCGTTTTTCGGGATTGAGTATCTTCGCTGTTTCGCCCATGAACCTGACCCCCGCCACTATCAGCGTCTGTGCGGGATGTGCGTGGCCAAAACGCGCCATTTCCAGCGAGTCCGAGACACAGCCGCCAGTGCTTTCCGCCAGATCCTGCAAATCGGCCGAGGTGTAATAATGCGCGATCAGCACGGCGTTTTGCTCTGCGATCAAGCGCTTGATCCGCGCAACCAGCGTAGCGCGTTCCTTCGCGTCCAACTGCTCCTCCTGCATGGGCGGCACGATGATCGGAGGAATGGCAGGCATCTTTATGACGTTTTGAGTAGGCATTTTGATTGTTGTTAACGTAAGTAATGGAGAGTGCCGGGTTGTGCGAGACGATACAGCTTTGCCGGACGGTGATTGCAGCCGTGCTGCGAGGCGCCCGATTCGGCGAGCAGATTCAGTGATAAAATGTATTTGCGAAAATTGCGTTTATCCAGCGGTTCGCCGCGAATGATTTCGTAGACTTTTTGCAGTTCGCCCAACGTAAAGGTTTCGTTCACCAGGCTGAAGGCGATGGTCGAATAGTCCAGCTTGGTGCGCAGTCGCTGTTGCGCGAGACAGAGTATGTCAGGATGGTCAAAAGCCAGGTCAGGCAATGCATCGAGTGCAAACCAGCATACTTCGGCCGCGTCCGAACCCGCGACCGGCGCCAGGATATCGGCGGGCGCTAGCGCATAATAGGCGACGCTGATGATACGCTCGCGCGGATCGCGATCAGGTTGACCGAAGGTGTAGAGCTGCTCCAGATACACTCCGGTGATACCGGTTTCTTCCGCCAGTTCGCGCAGCGCACAGTTTTCCAGCCCCTCGTCCGGCTCGACAAACCCACCCGGCAACGCCCAGCAATGCTGAAATGGCGGCGAGCGCCGGCGGATAAGCAAAATGGCGAGCTTGTCCTCAAGTATAGTAAACAGCGCTATATCTGTCGTGACGGCAGGATGCGGATAGTCGTAACAAAAAGGAGCCATGGCGTGTAAAAAATTAAGTGTAAAAAATACACTATTATGATAGTGTCGGATTGACACGATGTCAATCGAGTTTTGTTGTCCTTGATTAGTGTTGCAACCGAACCGTCGTCCGGCCACTCCGCCGATCGCGCTATCGAACCGGCCGCCTGAGAACCTGTATGGGTCGGGGCGGTTATAAACCTGTACCTGTACGGATTGATTTATTTTTATGTCGTTTGCCTATTATCTGAATTTGTTGCTGGAAGTCATGCTCCCCATGGCGCTGCTGGTAACTGCCGGAGCCTGGTGGCGCAGAAGCCTGGGGGCGGACGGAGTACGGGCCGTGCGGGGCTACATCAGCACCATCACGATCAACCTGTTCGCGCCGGCGCTATTGTTTGCATCGGCCGCCAGCGCCAAAATTAACGCGCAGCTGTTATCGGTTCCGTTATTGGTGATGTTGAGCATCGTGGTTGGCGGCGCGGGTTTGTATTTTCTCTTGTATCATAGTCGCGTGGGCGCCAAATTGTCTGCTCCTACCCGCGCCGGGCTGCTGTTGAGCGGCACGTTTGGCAATGTGCTGTTCATGGGTTACCCGCTGCTGTACTACTTGTTTGGCGACGAGGGCGGTCGTTATGCGGCGTTTGCCGACATGGGCGCCTCGACACCCCTTTTGTGGAGCCTCGGGGTGTGGATGGCCGTGCGTCTGGGCGGACAGAGCCGTGTACAGGGCAATCCGATCAAGGCGTGGCTGCTGTTGCCGCCGGTATGGTCGTTCATGGTCGGAGTTGCGGTCAGTCTATCGGGCTGGTCGGTTGCGCCCTTGATCCGCGCTGCGCACCTGATCGGTCAGCCTGCAGTACCGGTCATGTTGCTGATGCTGGGTTTGTCTATCCCCTGGCGTCGCCTGGTGCCTAGTGCTGCGATCGGGGTGGTGGTGCTGTTCAAATTGATAATCATGCCCGGGGTGGTCTGGATGGTGGCGAAATACGGGTTGGGGGCTTTGCATAACGCGCAGGTAGGAGCAGTGATAGAAACAGGAGTACCGACCATGCTGATGGCGCTAAGTTTGGCCGATCGTTACAAACTGGATGTAGAAACGACCGCGTTGGCAATTGCCTGGACCACGGTGATGTTTTTATTTACCCTGCCATTGTGGCTATGGATACTTCTTTAAAGGATGAAACCATGAGTGTGATAATCCAGCCTGGCATTGCTGCGAGCAGCAAACCCATAGAAAAGCGGGTCGTGCTGAAAACTAAAACCGGAGAACAAGTCCGTGCAACCCTCAATCTGCAAGACGAGAATGGTCGGTTGAGCGCAGCGGAATACTTGGATCACCTATACATTTCGATCAAGGAAAAGCTGGGCGAAGTCGTGCTCGCCCGCCTCGACACGGCGGTGGATGCCAACAATATTCCCGAGATTAAAAAACGGATTCTTTATGTCGCGGCGTTTCATGATTCGATGTTCGGTACTTTCAATCGCACGAGCAGCCTGCCTGAGCAAGAGCGCACCGAGTTTATCGAAATATTTCTGCTGGCGGTCGCAACGCTCATACCGGACACGTTCATACTGGTGGATCTGGCCTCCGGACGCGTCATTGAGGGTGCCGGATTAAACTAACCAATTCTGATTTATTAATCGACTTCTAAACTATGCACTTACACATTCTAGGCATTTGCGGTACTTTCATGGGCGGTATTGCCGCCATTGCGCGGGCAGCAGGACACCGCGTCACGGGCTGCGATGCCAATGTCTATCCGCCCATGTCGGACCAGTTGCGCGCGCTGAACATTGATCTGATCGAAGGTTACGACCCGGACCAGCTGGCCTTGCGCGCCGACGTTTATGTTATCGGGAATGTCGTGACGCGCGGCAATCCCCTGATGGAAGCGATACTGGATCGCGGTTTGCCTTATATTTCCGGTCCTCAGTGGTTAGCCGAACAGGTACTGCGTGATAAATGGGTGCTGGCTGTAGCGGGAACGCACGGCAAGACCACGACCACCGCGATGCTGGCCTGGATATTGGAGCAAGCCGGCCTGCGGCCCGGTTTCCTGATAGGGGGAATCCCGCAAAATTTCGGCATTTCCGCGCGCCTGACCGAATTGCCGTTTTTCGTCATCGAAGCCGACGAATACGACACCGCATTCTTCGACAAGCGGTCCAAATTCGTGCATTACCGGCCGCGTACGCTGATACTGAATAACCTTGAATACGATCATGCCGATATATTTGCGGATTTGGCGGCTATAGAAACGCAGTTTCATCATCTCGTGCGTACTGTTCCCGGACAGGGTTTGATTATCGTCAACGGCGGTGAGGAAAGTTTGCGCCGGGTCATCGCGCGCGGCTGCTGGACGCCGCTGGAGCATTTCGGAGACAGCGAGGGTTGGTCGGCGCAAGGCGATGAATCGGCTTTTACGGTGTATTTTAAAGGCGTGTGGCAAGGCGAAGTGAGCTGGTCGCTCATCGGCGCGCATAACGTGCTCAATGCGCTTGCCGCAATCGCCGCCGCACGCCATGCCGGAGTGGCCAGCGCGCAGGCATGCGCTGCGCTGGCTACGTTCGAAAGCGTCAGGCGGCGGATGGAAGTGCGCGGACAGATCAACGGGATCACCGTGTACGATGATTTTGCCCATCATCCGACCGCGATTGCCACTACCTTGGGCGGTTTGCGGCATAAAGTGGGAGCGGCGCGGATACTCGCGGTGATCGAGCCCCGTTCCAACACCATGAAGCTGGGCGTCATGAACCAGGCGTTGCCTGCCAGTTTACGCGAAGCGGACCGGGTATTTTGTTACAGCGCCAACCTGGCCTGGGATGCGACCACACTATTCGCGGCTATGGACAATGCGCAGGTATTCGAGAACATGGAGGCGCTCGTCGCCGCGATTGCCGCGCAGGCCCGCTCTGGCGACCATATGCTGATCATGAGCAATGGCGGGTTCGGCGGCATACACGAAAAACTGCTGGCCGCGCTGGCCGTGGTTTAGCCCGATCTTTTCATAAATTCGCATGATGATCGCGCAGGATTTTGTTTTGTAGGGAGCTTTTGTGAAGGCGCGGTGTAGTTATTCATACAGCCAACTGAACAAAAGCTTCATACGAAACAAAAGACCAGCGAGGGCGCGCGCCAATTTACGAAAAGATCGGGTTAGTTGGGTGAACAACGCCGTAGCGTATTCCTATTGATCCTCGCGTTCCAGTTCCACCAGTAATTGCGTAATCAGCCCGCGCCCTTTGATCCCCATGCCGCGAGTGAGCATGTCGATGTTGCGTTCGCCGTTGACCATGCGGTACAAATGCCCGCCCAATTTCGCCATGTCGCCGCCAGCCTTGACCATTTGCTCGGCCATGTCGGCGAGCGCCGAAGTCGCGGCGGGATTGCCGTTTGCGCTGGCGCGTATCATGCCCGCAAGGCCGGGCGCAGCGGCGACCGGGTTGGCCTTATCCGCCGGGTCGGGCAGCGTTGAGGGATCTTGTATGCCGCGCAGGATGGCCTCGACGATAATGCGTTCGTCATCCTCCAGGCCGATATAGACGCCGCTGTCGCGGCGCCCGGCTATCACCAGACGCAACGCCGCCGCCAGATTGACCCAGCCCTGTTTCTCGATGCGCGCGAGCATGGGTTGCAACGGCCCCAGAAGCAGCGGTTGCACGCACGCTGTGGCGACGCCGTGGATGAATGCCGCGTAGGTCTGTATCACCTGGCGCGAGCGGTCGGGTAAGGTCATGCGTTGTTTGTCGGCTTGTCTGAATGAGTTGAATTATATCCCGAACCGGCTAATTGTTCACGTGCTACCGCCTCGCGGTGCGCAGGCGATCTAGTCGGAATTTAAGCCGGCCTGTTTTTGGCGTCGAAATGATGGCGCACATACTCGTAGAATTCCTCGATTTGGCGCGCCATTTTCGGAGCGCTCCATTCCAGCGCATGGTGCCGGGCTTCTGTGCTGAGCCGGGCGCGCAGCTCAGGATCGGTGAGTACTTCATGCAAGGTTGCGGCGAATGCCACCGGGTCGTCCTGCGCGACACGGCAGCCCTTCCCCGCCGCCAGGATATCTCGCGTACCCATGATCGCAGTAGAGACAACAGGCACGCCCAACGCCATGGCTTCGAGCAAAACCAGCCCTTGCGTTTCGGTGCGCGAGGCGAACACGAAGGCATCGCCGGCGCAATAACATGCTGGCAATTCCGAAGCGCGCTCCAGATAGCCGACAAACAGCACATGGTGGGATAGATTTAGCCCTTCCACCGTGCGTTTAAGCTTGGCTTCGGCCGGGCCTTCGCCCGCGATGATGAGCAAAACGTCGGGTAGCGTATGGCGCAGTTGTGACAACATCAGCAAAAGAAATTCAATGTTTTTTTCAAAAGCGACCCGGCCGACATAAACCACCACCGGACGGTCGAGCGCGATATTGTGTTTAAGACGGAAGGATTGGTTGTCGCAGTAGTCGAAATCGGACAACTCGATGCCGGTCGGAATGATCTTGCTCAAGGCGCGCACGCCGTAACGGTTC
>DAICZK010000055.1 GCA_027311185.1 Sulfuriferula sp. | reverse complement strand
GTGGTGGTATCTCCGCCGCGCGGTCGGACAGGCGCACTACCGCTTCGCCACCGCCAGGAACTCGGCCGCCGTTTTCTGCGTAGCGTTGCGCCAGAACATCGTGATATGCCGCCGGTATCGTCGGCATTTGCGTCATGACGATGTGCCGTCGTCCGAGGGCTGGTGGCTCTCGCCTTGTGGTAGCGCGCATGCCGCCGTTAAAACTTGCGCGAACCGGCGCGATGGCGGGCGCCGCGGCGCCAATGACTGCATGCGTCATTTGCTCTGCCATGACCGCAATGGCGGCGGGTGCGACAGACTCTCCGCGCACAAAGGTTTTAGCCGTGACAGCGGTGATGGCGCCTGGAACGTCCCGATTGAGATAGTGCGATGGTCTGTTGCGTACGGTATTGCGGGTCGACGCGTTACCCGTACCGACACCGCCCAGGTTATTGGTGCGGTTGAAATAGTTCGTGCTGTAACCATAGGCTGGACGCCATATTTCACCGGGCCCCAGCGGCAGCCAGTACGAATCGTCATTGCCATGTGCTCCGGAATGCAGGATTGGGTCGGGCGAGAGTGCCTCGCCGGGACGGCGGGCCTGCGGCATGGAGGTTTTCAGTGCTTATTCAATCACTTGAAAAACCAGTACATGAATATCATCGAGACGACGAAGATGGCCACGTAAACCAGATGAATAAACGTTTTACAAGCTCCTTGTTTGCCCTTATAGTTGGCTCCGCGCATTATACCGGTGCGGAGCTCGGGCGGGTTCCTGATGCGGCCGCCGCCTGTAGGCGCTGACCTTGCCTGAGTTGCGGCCGACACGGACAATGCGACAATTATCTACCCATTTTTGCAAATGTTTCAAGAGTTATCGGTAGCGCGACCGGATGCCGCTCAGGCGCCGGTTTTCCGATTCCGGGTACCGAAGTCGCGCGGCTCGTTCGAGTTCGACGTTTCCCCGTTTCGTTTCCCCTGCAAGGATGACTGCGCATCGGCTCCGGTATTTTTCGTGCGTTTGCAACGACGATGGCGCCGGGAAGGCGTGGCGCGGAAGCTTCCTCAACTGCCGCCCGCGGTGTACCATTCACGATGGCACAACCGGTTCGTGCGGCTTTTTGCGGCCGGTCAGCGCGAAAATAAAGCGCTGCGCGGAACATGGAAAACTGTATGACGAATGTAATGATAAAAGAGAAATGAGGTATCGCATGGTTCCACATTTAACTACCGCGCTGACCGGGCCGTTGCTCGATCTGGAGCGGCATATACTGGCGGCAACGCCTAAAATAGAACATTGGTTTCGGGCGCAGTGGCAGGAACATGAGGCACCGTTTTATACCTCGGTGGATTTGCGTAACAGCGGGTTTAAACTAGCGCCTGTCGATACCAATCTGTTCCCAGGCGGATTCAATAATCTGAATCCGGATTTTGTGCCGCTCGCCGTACAGGCGGCCATGAGCGCAGTGGAGAAAATCTGCCCGGATGCGCAACGCTTGTTGCTGATCCCCGAGAATCACACGCGCAACCTGTTTTATTTGCAGAATGTGGCTAGGCTGGCGAGTATTTTGCGGCAGACCGGTCTGGAGGTACGCATAGGCAGTTTGATCGCGGATCTGAAAGAACCACTGACGCTGGATATCGGCGAGGGCGAGACCCTGACCCTGGAGCCGCTCGTGCGGCACGGCAACCGGGTAGGGCTGGCCAATTACGAACCTTGCGCGGTATTGTTGAATAACGACTTGTCGGCGGGGGTGCCGGAGATTTTGCGTGGTCTTGAACAATCCCTGCTTCCGCCTTTGCACGCGGGCTGGCATCAGCGGCGCAAATCGCAGCATTTTCTTGCGTACAACCAGGTGGCAACGGACTTCGCCGCGCTGATCGGCATCGATCCCTGGCTCATCAACCCTTATTTCGCTACTTGCGGCGAGATCGATTTTCATGCGCGGCAAGGGGAAGAATGTCTGGAAAAACATGTAACCGGAATGCTCGAACAAATTCGCGCCAAATATGTTGAATACCATATCGATGCGCAGCCGTTCGTCATCGTAAAAGCCGACGCGGGTACCTACGGCATGGGGATCATGACAGTCAAGGACCCTTCCGAGGTTCGTGACCTCAACCGCAAGCAACGCAATAAAATGGCGGTGGGCAAGGAAGGTCTGCAAAACTCCGAGGTCATCATACAGGAGGGAGTCTATACTTTTGAAAGCATCAATGATGCGGTTGCCGAGCCGGTCGTGTACATGATGGATCATTTCGTCGTAGGCGGATTTTATCGCGTTCATACGGAACGGGGCGCGGATGAAAACCTGAATGCGCCGGGCATGCATTTTGTCCCGCTGGCGTTCGAAACTCCGTGTTGCACACCTAATCGGTCGGCTAATCCCGATTCCACGCCCAACCGTTTTTATACCTATGGGGTGGTGGCCCGTCTGGCGATGCTGGCTGCTTCCATCGAGCTTGAGCGTTATGTGAGCGCTGCAGCATGAAAATCGCGTTGATTGTCGATCCTGTCGATAAGCTCAAAGCCTACAAGGATACCAGTGTGGCGATGATGCGCGAGGCCGCGGCCCGGGGGCATGCGCTCTATGTCATCGAGCAGCGCGATGTCTTTTTGCGCGAGCAGACTATCGTCGCGCTCGCCCGGTCGTTACACCTGACCGGGCAGACGCAGGGTTGGTATCAACTGGGGCCGGCAACGGAAAACCGGCTGTCCTGGTTCGATGGCATATTGATGCGCAAGGACCCGCCTTTTGACACCGAATATTTGTACAGCACGCATTTGCTCGAACTTGCCGTGAATCAGGGGGCACGCGTATTCAATCGACCATCGGCGCTGCGCGATTTTAACGAAAAACTGGCGATTGCGCGTTTTCCGCAGTTTACGGTGCCGACGCTGGTCGCGCGACGCGCGGATCTGATCGGGGCTTTTCTGGCGGAACAGCACGACGTGATACTCAAGCCGCTCGACGGCATGGGTGGCGCGGGGATTTTTCGTATCCGTGCCGATGAAGCCAATCTGAACGTGATTATCGAAACGCTCACGCAACTGGAAACCCGCACCATCATGGCGCAACGTTATATTCCCGAGATAGCGCAGGGTGACAAGCGGATACTGCTGATCGACGGCGAGCCGGTGCCCTACGCACTGGCGCGGATTCCGGCCAAAGGTGAGACTCGGGGTAATCTGGCCGCCGGGGGGCGCGGCGTGGCTCAGCCATTGTCAGCGCGCGATCGGGAGATTGCCGGGACATTGGGGCCGATATTGCGCGACTTGGGCCTGTTTCTGGTCGGCCTCGATGTCATTGGCGATTATTTGACTGAAATCAACGTGACCAGCCCGACCGGGTTTGTGGAAATCACGCAGCAAACCGATTGCAACGTCGCCGGGCTGTTTATCGACGCGCTGGAGCGGCGATGTGGCTGAGCCTGTTTCGTAGTATCTCGTTACTGGCGTTGTTTGCGCTGGCCGGATGCAGTAAACCGCCGCTGTACACGCAGGAAAGTTATGTTTTCGGCACGCGGGTTGAAGTCAGCGTCTACGGTGAGCCGCAAGCCCGCGCGCAGCGCGTGACCGCTCACGTATTGGGTATTTTCGACCGCATGCATCACCAGCTGCACGCTTGGGAGCCCGGTACGCTGTCGCAGATGAACGCAGTATTTCGCGCGAGCCCAGAGCGGGCCGACATTACGCCCGAAATGGCTGCCATTATTCGGGATGCAACGCGCTACTCCGAACAATCGGGTGGCTCGTTTAATCCGGCAATAGGCAATTTGATTCATTTGTGGGGCTTCCAGTCGGACCAGTTTCAGGCGAAACTGCCCGATCCCGCGGCAATCGCGGCCTTGGTCGCGGCCAACCCGCAGATGCGCGACATCGTCATCAGCGGGAAACAGTTTTATAGCGATAACCCCGCAGTCAGGCTCGATCTGGGGGGTTACGCCAAAGGTTATGCGCTCGACGTGGCGGCGGCGTATCTGCATTCGCAAGGGATACGCAATGCGCTGATCAATATCGGTGGTAATATTATGGCGCTCGGACAGCACGGCGATCGTCCCTGGCGCGTGGGTATCCAGCACCCGCGCAAACCGGGACCCGTTGCGACGCTGGAGTTACGCGACGGCGAGGCCATAGGCACGTCGGGCGATTACCAGCGCTATTTCGAGGTGAACGGCAAGCGTTACTGCCATATCATCGATCCTCGAACCGGTTGGCCGGCTCAGGGAGTGGAGGCCGTGACGGTGCTGATTCCTCCCGCGCCGCATTCCGGTACGCTTTCCGATGTCGCCAGCAAGCCGCTGTTTATCGCGGGTGTGAAGGGCTGGCGCCGCGCGGCGCAGCAAATGGGCGTGGCTGAGGCGATGCTGATCGATAGTGACGGTAGAGTCCACCTTACGCCGGCCATGCAGAAACGACTGAATTTTGATGCGCTGTAGGGCTGTTAATGAATAAGCTGGACTCGCGTCATCGCGTATGCGCGACGGATGCAACCTGCGTGGTACGGCGTATGTCCAGCTTATTCATTAACGAGCCCTAAGGATGTATTCAATGATAGGAATATTGATCGTTGCCCACGGGACACTGGGCGAGAGTTTGATTCAATGCGCGACGCATGTGCTGGGTGAACGCCCGCCCTTGCTGGCACCGCTGGATGTCACGGCGCAGACGCAACTGACGATGCTGGAGGTGGGGCGGGATTTGATCGGCGAGCTTGATCAGGGCGATGGCGTTTTGCTGCTGTCCGACGTTTACGGCGCCACGCCATGCAATACCATGTGCCGCCTGTTGAAACCAGGGAAGGTCGAGGGAATTGCGGGCGTTAATCTGCCCATGCTGATGCGCGCGATAACTTATCGCTCATCAACGCTGGAGAGTCTGGTCGCCAAAGCGGTGGCGGGTGGGCAGGAAGGCGTGTTGTACATTACCTCGGAGCTTTGCGATGCTACAACAGGACGTTGAAATCACCAATAAACTCGGACTGCATGCGCGCGCTTCCGCCAAGCTCACTCAGGCAGCGGGACAATTTGAAAGCGCGATCTGGATCACCCGTAACCAGCGCCGTGTCAATGCAAAGAGCATCATGGGCGTCATGATGCTGGCGGCGGCCAAAGGCAGCGTAGTCCAGCTCGAAGTCGACGGTGTGGATGAGCAACAGGCAATAGAGACGATGGTCGCGCTGTTTGACGACAAATTTGGAGAGGGCGAGTGAGCTTTACTATACAGGGAATAGGGGTATCTCCCGGCATCGCCATCGGGGTGGCGCGACTTGCGTCGCATAGCCGTATCGAGGTAGCGCATTATGTCTTGCCGCAGCAGAACGTGGACAAAGAAACCGCGCGTTTCGATGACGCGATTGCCACCGTGCGCGCCGAAATGGAGTTGTTACGCACCCAGATTCCGATCAATGCCCCGGCCGAGTTGCCCGCTTTTCTCGACATGCATTTGATGATATTGAACGATTCCATGCTCTCGGAAGTGCCCAAGCAGCTGATCCGTAGTCAGCACTGCAACGCCGAATGGGCGCTGACGCAGCAAATGGAGCAGTTGGTCGCGCAATTCGAGGAGATCGAGGACGCGTATCTGCGCGAGCGTAAAATCGACGTCGTGCAAGTGGTCGAGCGCGTGCTTAAAGTCCTGTTGGGACACCCGGACAATCTGCCCTCGACCGAGAGCACCCTCGTGGATTGCATCCTCGTCGCGCATGATCTCTCGCCCGCTGACATGATAGGTTTTAAACGCCAGCAATTCGCGGCATTTATTACCGATGTGGGTGGCTCGACTTCGCACACGGCCATTTTGGCGCGTAGCCTGAACATTTCATCCGTCATGGCTTTGCATAACGCGCACGATCTGATACGCGATAATGAAATCATTATCGTCGATGGTGAGCAGGGGGTGGTGATTGTCGACCCCGACGACGCTGAACTGGAAGAGTATCAGCTGCGCCAGTATCAATGGCAAATCGAACATCAGAAACTCAAGCGCCTGACTTCCAGTCGCGCGGCGACGTTGGACGGCATCGAAATAGAGTTGCACGCCAATATTGAGTTGCCAGGTGACGTCGCGGCGGTAAAAGAATCCGGGGCAACGGGGATAGGCCTGTTTCGTAGCGAATTTCTTTTCATGAACCGGGTCGATCTTCCGACCGAAGACGAACAGTTCGTAGCCTACCGCGATGTCGCAGCGGCGATGAATGGCATGCCGGTGACGATACGCACGCTGGATGTGGGCGCCGATAAACCCCTGGGTGGCCTGACTCAGCACGCGCTCAATCCCGCGCTGGGGCGACGTGCAATCCGGCTGTGCCTGGCGGAATCGACCTTGTTTCATATCCAGTTGCGCGCACTCTTGCGCGCATCGTATTACGGCAAGGTCAAGATACTGATTCCCATGCTGTCCAATCTGGTCGAGTTGCGCCAGACTTATGCTGCGATAGAGCGCGCCAAAGCCAGCCTCGCGGCGGAGGCGGTGCCCTTTGATCCTGCGGTCGAGGTCGGCGGCATGATAGAAATACCCGCCGCCGCGCTGATGGCCAGCGCTTTTGCCGAGCGCCTGGATTTTTTGTCGATCGGCACGAACGATCTCATCCAATATACGCTGGCGATTGATCGCGCCGACGATAGCGTGGCTTATTTATACGATCCCACTCACCCCGCAGTATTGCAATTGATCGCAATTACCCTGCGGGCGGGCGAAAAAGCGGGCAAGCCGGTGTCCGTCTGCGGCGAAATGGCGGGCGATCCCAAGCTGACGCGCTTGCTGATAGGATTGGGGCTGCGCCGTTTTTCCATGCAACCGGCCAGCTTGTTGAGCGTGAAACAGCAGGTGCTCAAAACCCATGTCAGCAACAATATCAATATGACGCAAAAAATTCTCAAGGCCAGCGATGCGGACAAGCTGGAAGGGTTTCTGGCGCGGTTGAATCTGTAGTGTTCTTGTTTTCCGCTGTTTCCCAGAAGGTAGTGGCAACGCGAGTAAAAGTTTTTGTGGGATGTCCCATTTTTCAAAAATATCACTTCTTTTTGCCGTGTTGCATGATGGACATAATCCGAAGCGTTGGCCCAACGTTCGCTAACCCCACGGCGAACTGGGGCAGGGCTATTTACTCAATTATCGACAATAATTTGCAGACTTGAGCGATTATGCTTGACTATCCTGCAAATGAGAGTAAAAATGTCACACGTATTTGATTCAAAGCTTTTGCAGTACTGGTTTCCATGTGCAATCTTCGATTCAAATAGTTTTGCGGGCGTTTTCCGCTATTTTTTAGTAAAAAGGAAGTTATCACATGGCAACAGGTACAGTTAAATGGTTTAACGATGCAAAAGGCTTTGGTTTCGTCACTCCTGACGATGGCAGTGAAGATTTGTTCGCGCACTTTTCCGCGATCAATATGAGCGGTTTCAAATCGCTCAAAGAAGGTCAAAAAGTGACTTTCGACATCACTCAGGGCGCCAAGGGCAAGCAGGCGTCCAACATTCAGGCGCCTTGATTTTCATAGTCTAAATCCGCTTGAATCGGCTCTTTCCCAGAACATCCGGCGTAAGAGTCCAGCGAAACAGCCCGGCACGAAAGTGTCGGGCTTTTTGTTGACGTGCGCTCGGCAGGCCGCATCGGTCCGGTTCGTGGCTGATTTTCAGTTATAAGTCTCCGCGCCGCCTCCGGCGATGTCGAGTTTGCATTTGATATGTTCAAGTTGTTCGATCAGATCGACGACGAGTGCGGCGAGTTCCGGGTTGGCGTCGAAAACGCGTTCCACCGCCAATAGCCGGCGTGCGCGGATGAGCGCATAACTGCTGAATCGCAGCGCGCTCAGATCGGCTGGCGGTTCGCGCAACAACAGTCCCTCAGCGACGCGTTCGATGATCCATTGCGGCTGTACCGTACAGGCGTGCGCGAGTTCAGTCAGGTCAAGCTGAGTTTGATCCAATACCACTCCGGTGAGTACAGAGGTTTG
This sequence comes from Sulfuriferula sp., assembly GCA_027311185.1. Lineage (GTDB taxonomy): Bacteria > Pseudomonadota > Gammaproteobacteria > Burkholderiales > Sulfuriferulaceae > Sulfuriferula. Next base: position 1,126 of record DAICZK010000055.1, on the reverse strand, counting down.
CGTCATGCTTAGACTCCCATATTGAGCCGCGGGTTAAATGCCAGGTCGCGTGCCATGTTGGTGTAAATTTCGCGCGCCCGCTCGGTATGGGCGGGCGGCAATACTACTTCCAGCAACAAATACAAATCTCCGGCCGGGTCGCCCGGAATGCCGCGTCCTTTAAGACGCAATTTGCGACCGGTTTGCGAATTGGCGGGCACTTTTACGTGAACCGGACCTGACGGCGTAGGGACCTCAATGCCGCCGCCCAACGCCGCTTCCCACGGCGTGACCGGTACTGTTTCGTAGACGTCACGCGCATCGACGCGGAAGCGCGCATCGGGTTTGAAGCGGACTTCCAGATACAGGTCGCCGGCCGGTCCGCCTCCGCTACCGGCGTTGCCCTGCCCGGTGAGGCGAATGTGCTGGCCGGCTTTGACGCCTTTGGGAACCTGGATGTTAACAGTGCGTTCCTTCATGACGGCGCGTCCGTGAGCGTCGGCTTGTGGCGTGCGCAGGGTGAGGGTTTTGCTTGCGCCGTGATAGGCGTCGGCCAGGTCGATGGTTATTTCGGCATGACGGTCTTCGCCGCGCGCCTGATAACCCGCATCGCTGCGGCCGCGGTGCGCGCGGCCAAACAGGTTGGCGAAAAAATCGCTGTGACTTTGCTCATCCATGTTGGAAAAGCCGCCCGAGAAATCGAATCCCCGCTCCCAGTTTGGCGGCGGCTGGAATTCCTGTCCAGACTGGTAACCCTGACCGATCTGGTCATAGGCGGCGCGTTTTTCCGGGTCGGACAAGACTTCGTTCGCTTCGTTGACTTCCTTCATTTTCTTTTCGGCATCGGGTTCCTTGCTGACATCAGGATGATACTTGCGCGCCAGTTTCCGATAGGCTTTTCTGATAGCGTCGGTCGTTGCCGTCTTTTCGACACCGAGTATCTGATAATAATCTCTGAATTCCATGTGTTGCTCCTGCGAATTATCTGACGTATGCGTAAATGAGCGATAGCAGGGCGATGAATATCAGCCACAACGTTGCGGGCAGCACGCTGCGATTGCGCACGATCACAATCGCATAGGTGGCTTTCAGGAGATTGTTGCTAGCCGTGGCGATGAGGATGGCGCTGCTGATATTGTTTAAATCC
>DAICZK010000054.1 GCA_027311185.1 Sulfuriferula sp. | reverse complement strand
GTCTAGGATTTCTTCCCGCACAAATTCGGGCAGTGCGCCAATTTCAGCCCCCATCACACCGGCCAGGCAGCACTTCTCGTTATTCGATTGCGCCAGTGTCGCTTCAAACAGCGCAAAATATGCATCAAGCTGTTCGGCAGGGAGCTGAAACTCGGTCTCTATAGATTCTAGAGAATGCACGAAATTGCGGGTATAACGCTGCACCAGCGCCAAAACCAGATCTTCTTTTTTGGGAAAATGATAATGGATGCTCGCTTTGCGTATACCGACAGCCAGACTGAGCTCGCGGTAACCGAAACTGGTATAGCTGCCGCGCTGTACAATATCCTGCGCCGCATCCAGAATTTGCTCACGCCGGTCGATAACAAACTTTACAGCGTTTTGACCGGTCTGCGGCACTCTACGCTCAGCCATTTATCCTGATCCTGTCAAAAACTGCCGAAAAAATATGCATGATTTTTTATGCCATATAATTTTTATTTACGCAGAATTGCCCACATTACGCCTACGCTCCTAGTCATACTTTAGTGTGCAATTTCAGCATCGCCGTCGCGAAATCTCCCCGGAGCATTTCCGGCAATAGTACCAGACTTTGTGCTATGGAATGTTGCAGCAAGTCGGCCTCTTCACTACGCGGGGGCTTGAGCACATAAGCAGCCACATCCTGCTTGGCGCCCGGATGACCGATGCCGAGACGCAGCCGCCAGAATTGCGGGGTGCCCAGTTGCGCGGCAATGTCCTTCAAGCCGTTATGCCCGCCCGAGCCACCGCCCTGTTTCAGCCGCGCCGTCCCGGGAGGCAGATCCAGTTCGTCATGCACGACCAGCATCTCGCAAGCGCCGATTTTATAAAAACGCATCAATGCGGCGACAGCCTTGCCGCTCAGATTCATGAAAGTCTGTGGCATGAGCAGGTATACGGCAGGCTCAGCGCTGCGGCCCGCAATAGCAAAAAAGCGAGATTCCGGCTTCAACGTCACGCGCATGACTCCCGCGCATTGCGTCACCCACCAAAACCCCGCATTATGCCGCGTCGCGGCATATTCGCGGCCAGGATTGCCCAACCCCACTATCAGCCGAATCGCCGTCATGGGTCAGCGGCAAATCAGACGGCCACTTCTTCTTCCGTTGCCGCACCGCGTGGCACGGTAATCGTCGCCACGGCAGGATCTTCACCCTTGACCAGAAGCACGGCTTCAACTCCGGCAGGCAGCGTCAGTTCGGACAAATGTATCGAGTGACCGGCCGCCAACCCCGACAGGTCGACCTCGACGAACTCGGGAAGGTTCTCAGCCAGACAGGAGACTGCGAGCTCCGTCATGATATGGCTGACGTTGCCGCCCGTCAGTTTGACGCCCGGCGCGATGTCGGCGTTGATAAAATGCAGTGGCACGCTGACGTGGATTTTGTGGTTTTTGTCTACGCGTTGAAAGTCCACGTGCTGAACTTCGATACGAAACGGATGCATGACGAAATCACGCAGCAACACGGCTTCTTTTTCGCCGTCCACAGCGATAGTCAACACCGACGCATGAAACGACTCGCGTTTCAGAGCGTAATACAATGCGTTATGATCCAGCTGGATATTCACCGCGGGTTTGTCCCCGCCGTAAATGACTCCCGGCGTTTTGCCGGTACGACGCAGGCGGCGGCTCGCACCCTTACCCTGTACGTCACGTTTTTGAGCAATTACTTCCATTTTCTACTCCAGTTAATAAAGACTGTCATCACATCGACAATCCAAAGTTAATTCATCCCCGCGACCAGACGATGAATACCATGGCAGGCGCGCAACCCAGAAGCTCCACGCGCCTGCCGACCTTCATTCCATAAACAACGAACTGACTGAATCTTCGTTACTGATACGGCGCATCGTCTCCGCCAGCAATTCCGCCACCGACAGCTGACGGATGCGCGGGCTCGCTTTTGCATCGTCGCGCAACGGAATAGTATCGGTGACCACCAGCTCGTCCAGCGCCGATTGATTGATGCGCTGCACCGCCGTTCCGGACAGTACCGGGTGCGTACAATAAGCCAGCACCCGCCGGGCACCGCGGTCTTTCAATGCTTGCGCGGCCTCGCACAAGGTATTGGCGGTGTCGACCATATCGTCCATGATGACGCAGGTGCGGCCTTCGACATCGCCGATAATGTTCATGACTTTAGCCACATTCGGCTTGGGGCGACGTTTGTCGATAATGGCCAGATCGGATTCCAGCCGCTTGGCCAGCGCCCGGGCGCGCACCACCCCGCCCACATCCGGCGACACGACTACCAGATCGGGATACGACTGCTTCCACACATCGCCCAGCAATATCGGCGACGCGTAGATATTGTCGACCGGGATGTCGAAAAACCCCTGAATCTGGTCCGCATGCAGATCCATCGTCAGCAGCCGGTCTATCCCTGCTCCGGTCAACATGTTGGCCACGACTTTGGCGGTGATCGCGACCCGTGCCGACCGCGGCCGCCGATCCTGGCGGGCGTAGCCGAAATATGGAATCGCGGCAGTGATCCGCCCGGCCGAGGCCCGGCGTAGCGCGTCGACCATCACCATGATTTCCATCAGGCTATCGTTGGTCGGGGAACAGGTAGACTGCAGCACGAACACATCCTTACCGCGGACATGTTCGAGCAATTCGACCATCACTTCGCCATCAGAAAAGCGCGCGACGGTCGCCCGCCCCAGATGAATATTAAGGTGGCGCACGACATCCTCTGCCAAGCGAGGATTCGCGTTGCCGGCAAACACCATCAAACTATCGTAGGCCACAGCTTACCCCGATTACGGACGACAAACCTGACGACAAAAAACAAAAGCGTGTAACCACACATTACACGCTTTCAACTCAAACCTGGCAGGGGAGGCAGGGATCGAACCTGCGAATGTCGGAATCAAAATCCGATGCCTTACCACTTGGCGACTCCCCTGTTGTTGTTGCTTCTCCATCCAACCTTATGCCGCATTATTATAGTGCGGATGCCTGTCCAGACCTCGGGCCACAAAGCCGCGCATCCCTACAGGCATTGCCGCGAAAACTTGTTGCGCTGCCGCCTGGTCGGCGAACTGCGCAAACACGCACGCCCCAGATCCGGTCATGCGGGCTGGAGCGTGACACCGCAGCCAGGCCAGATGATCCGCGACCGGCGGATAATCCGCACAGACCACAGACTGCAAATCATTCCGTGTTTGGCTGTACAACTCCCCAGCGTCAAAGTTGTCGGCAGACGTCAGTTCCGGCGACAATTTCCCAGCTGCGGAAAAGTCCGTTATTCTGATGGCTTTACTGTTCCTTGTCAATTGCTGATGCGCAAATATCTTTGCGGTTGACACTTGAACCGGAGGAATCAGTACCAGATACCACGCCGCTGGCAGTTCCACGGGCTGCAATATTTCGCCTACTCCCTGCGCGAATGAGCTTTGGCCGAATATGAACACCGGCACATCCGCGCCCAGTTGCAACGCGAGCGCCGCAAGCCGCTGCCGCGACCAGTTCAACTCCCACAGGCGGTTCAGGCCCAGCAGCACACTGGCCGCGTCCGAACTGCCACCACCCAGCCCACCACCCATGGGCAAACGCTTGTCGAGAGCGATATCGACACCCATACGCGCACCGCTGTGCTGTTGCAACAACCTCGCGGCGCGCACACACAAATCCTGCCTTTCGGATACCGTATCCAGAGCCGTGACGCGAACGATGCGACCATCGTCGCGCCGCCGCAGGCGTAGCGTATCGCCGAAATCGAGGAATCGGAATACCGTTTCCAGCAGGTGATAGCCATCGTCGCGGCGTCCGACCACGTGCAAGAACAGGTTCAGCTTGGCGGGCGCAAAGCAGGTTAATTCGGTCATTTTATTTTATCGCTGTCAAATGCCAGTCACTGATGACCAGATGTACTGCCGCGTCGTACCCGGTAAGCGTTAAATTAGTCGGCAGGTCCTGTGCGCCGACCGCGGTCCAGCGCTTGTAAATTACCGTCCAGCCCGATTGATCGAGGCGCATCTCGCCGGTCTTCGTTGCCGACTGCAATTGGTAGGTCTGATTCGGCACCGCGGCGCCGACGACCCAGTAGGTCAAGTCGCCCAGCGGTAGGCGCCAGCCTAACAGCCGCTCGGTCAGATCTTCGACGCTTTGCGCGCTATGGGTGTGCTGCTGGCTATCAACGAGAATCACGCCGTGCTCATCGCGCGTAAGTACAGCGACGGTCTGCCCAAGCGGCGACGAAAACGTTACCCTATCGCTGGACGGCAAATGCCGCCAGTGCAACGTCACCGTAGACGCATCGCGACGGTAATGCACCGCCATGCGTCCATCGATCTCGAACGCCGCTATCGGCGCCCGATTCAGAGCCGGCGGAGGAGGCACGACCTTGGCGGGAATGGCCGCGCATCCCGCCAGTCCGAAGAGCGCCAGAACTATCCAGGTGCGGACAAGGTACTGCATGCGTTATTTGAATTTCGCTGTCACATCCAGCAAAGCCTGATTTTTTGGGCTGGCGGTCAACGCGCTCTGCCAGAGTTGCCGAGCTTCCGTATGTTTACCCTGAACCCACAACACCTCACCCAAATGGGCCGCGATCTCGGGGTCGGGCATGCTTCCGTAAGCGCGGGTCAGATACGTCACGGCCAGCGGAAGATTGCCCACCCGATATTGCACCCAGCCCATGCTGTCGAGTATATACGCGTCGTTGGGCGCCAGTTTCAGTGCCTGATTGAGCAAACTCAATGCTTCGGGCAGTCGTATGTTGCGGTCCGCCAGTGTGTAGCCCAAAGCGTTCAAGGCTTGCGCGTGATCGGGCTGCAAAGCCAGCAGGTGACGCAAGTCGGTCTCCATGACCGTCAGATGATTCAAGCGCTCTGCTGCCATCGCATGGTCATACAGCAAGATGAGCGAATCAGGCCGAGTCGCCAGCGCCGCTCCTAGCACCGAGTAGACGGCCTGATCGTCGTGGGCGTCGCGCAGTAAATCCGCCTCGGCTTGAATGAGCTCTATGCGCTGCGCGTCATCATCCACCTTGACAGCATGCAGAGAAGCTCGCGCATCAGCCAGATGACCTTGTTTGGCCAGCAACGTCGCGTATCTGATTTGCGCGGCGATGAACTGCGGACCGGGGGCGACCGCACGGTACCACTTCGCCGCCACATCGTCCTGATTACGCGCCTCGGCGACCTGCCCCAGATAGATCTGCACCACGCCGGGCTGGCCGTAGTTCTCCTGTAACGCCTTGACGAAAGCATCGTTGGCCGCGCCCAGATCATTGAGACGCAACGAGATCAGACCGATCGCCAATTGCATGTCCGCGTTGTCGGGCGAGGCATTGGCCAACGCCTCGAATTGTCTACGTGAGGCGCGCAAGTCGTTGTGATTGAGCAGATAACGCGCATAAGCGAGGCGCACATCCTTGGCGTCAGGATGACGCTGCAGATAGCCCTCGACAAAATCCACGCCCTGCTTGCCGCCGTTACGGCCTAGAATTTCGAAGCGCAGCACAGCGGCGGTCTGCCAATCCGGCTTGAGTTTATCCACCACGTCAAGTTGCGCCATGGCGAGGTCGAACTGGCCGGCGCGCGCCGCTGCCTGCGCTACTACCAGTTGCGCCTCGGGCAAATCGGGATAAGGCTGAGCCAGAGCCTGCACCAAATTCAGACTCGCAATTTTGTCCGGCTGATCCGCCAGCATTGCCCCCAATTGCATGAATTCAACCGGCGTATTTTCGGAATGCACGCTGAGTAACTGCCGTAAATACGGCAGCGCGCGAGCGGGTTGACCGCTACCCAGCATAACTGCGACCAGCGCCCGGCGCGCGTTCTCCGACTGCGGATCCAGGTCCAGCCACAGCGTAGAGGCCGATTCGGCGGCAGGGCCTTTTTTCGCATACAACGCCACTTCGGTTGCCCGCTTGGCGATACGCGGGTCGCGTGTGGCCATGGCCAAATCCAGATAAGCGTCGCTGGCCAAGCCCGGATCTCCGCGTTGCAACGCGATTTCGGCGACCAGATACTGATATAGAATCTGATTCGTGAGTTCGAGTTTAGGCAATACCGGCCCCGTAACGCTTGCCTTCGCAGCGCCTGTCAAGGCAACCGGCGCAGCCGCATTGTCAGCTGTGGCCGACGTGGCCATGGCGGACGACGAAGCCAATAAAGACACGGTCAATAGTGCAACATAAAAAACTGAGGAGCGCATAATTTTTTCCAAGTGTGAATGTCAATTAGAAGCCTTCAAACTGCTATAGGTTCATTATTACGATAGGGAAATCTGCTGGTAAATAAGTCCATGCGCGCGCAACGCCGCGCGCGCCGCCCGATAAGCGGGGTAGAGTCGTTCCAGTTCGCGCCAAAAAGCAGCCGAATGGTTCATATGCGTCAAGTGCGCCAGTTCGTGAGCGAGCACGTAATCGACCTCCGCCGGAGATGCCTGCATCAGGCGCCAGTTTAACCGCACTACGCCGTCCCTGGTACAGCTACCCCAACGACCCCGCGCCTGGGTCAGCTTCAACTGCTGCGGCAGTCGCTGCAACAGCGCCGCAAACGCCGACAAACGCGCCTCAAAATAGCTCTGCGCCGCGCATTGATACCACGCCACGACGGTCGCCTGGAGATTATTATCTACCGCCCGCAGCGGTACCGACAGCACCTCGCCTCGCACTTCGACCGATGCGATACGGGGGTCGAGCGCCAGGGTGAGCGACTGTCCCAGATACCGTAGCTGCATTCCATCTTGCCATATCGGTCGCGCTAAAGCGAGAGCCGCCTGATGAGCCAGCTTTTCCGCCACCCAATCGGCCCGCTCCGATACGAACCGTTCTATCCTGTCCAGAGGCAGCGACCAGGGCGCATGAACAACGAGACCCTGTTGGCCGACGCTCAGCGCCAGAGTGCGCCGCGCTGTGCTACGCTTTAGCCGGTAGTGGCGCTTGACCCCCTGCACGAGGATCAAATGCGGCTCATCGGCGCGCTGCAACTTGCTCATAGTCGTGCAAACGCAACATTTCGGCTTCTATCCAGTCCTGCACCCGCTGATTGAGCGCATCCGGCTTCATGCCAGCCGGATCGATCGCAGGCCCGATGCTCACGGTAATTAGTCCGGCGCGTTTCAAAAAAGCGCTCTTCGGCCACAGCTCGCCCGCATTGTGCGCGACCGGCACGACCAGCGAGCTCGAGTGAGTTGCCAGCCAAGCACCGCCGATGCCGTATTTTCCCCTCTCACCGGCAGCCATGCGCGTACCCTCCGGGAAAATCAACACTCCCAATCCCGCAGCTAGCCGCTGCCGTCCCTGGTCGGCAATCTGTCGCAACGCCGCCCGGCCGTCGCCGCGGTCAATCGCGATCGGCGACAACATCGCCATGCCCCAGCCGAAAAAGGGAATACGCAACAGTTCGCGCTTCAACACGATAGCCATAGGCGGCAATAATATGGGCAAGGCAATCGTTTCCCAGGCAGATTGATGCTTGGCCATGACAATAGCCGGCGTCGTCGGTAAATTCTCCATCCCCACGATCTGGTAGCGGATGCCGCATATCCGGCGCGCCATCCACACCACCAGCCGGTTCCATCCCGTAATCACCCGATAGCGCACGAACAGCGGAAAAGGAAAAACCAGCAACGCTGCCAAAGCGAAAAGGATGGTCGACAACGATTGCAGCAACAGGAAAATCGCAGACCGCACTACCCGCATCAAGCCAGCACCTGATCGATTGCGGTAGCCAGATCGTTGAACACCCGCGTGTCTGGCGGCAGACCACCGACCGCAAGAGTCTTGGCGCCCTTGCCCGTCAATACCAGCACCGGGATAGCGCCCACCGCCGCAGCGGCCTGCAGGTCGCGCAAGCTGTCGCCTATGGCCAGTACATCAGTCAGACCAATGTCGAACCGCTCCGCGATTTCCAGGTACATTCCCGAGCGCGGTTTACGGCAGGCGCATCCAGCCTCGGCAGCATGGGGGCAGTAGAATATCGCATCGATGCGTCCGCCCACACTGGCAACAGCCTTGTGCATCCGGGAGTGAATCGCATTGAGCATCGCCATATCGAACAGACCGCGTCCCACGCCGGACTGGTTCGTCGCCACGACTACGCGATAACCTGCCTGATTTAGCCGGGCGATAGCCTCGAGACTGCCCGGGATCGGCTTCCACTCGTCCGGAGTCTTGATAAAGTGATCGGAATCGAGGTTAATGACGCCGTCGCGATCTAATATAATAAGTTTCATCGGTGCAAGTATAACCCATAAAAAACAGCCGCTTGCAAATAATCAAAAAAACAGGCGACGGCAGATCCCGACACGGTGTTTAACGGCCGCCCTTTTGTTCGCCAGAATCCGGGTTGCCGCTAAATCATCGCATCGGATACCGCTCGCACTCGGGCGGCATGGATGCGCGAGGCAATATCCGCAGATTGCGGCGCAGCCGCGACGATTGCACCGACCGGCGCCTGCCGCGCGGCCTGTAGCATCTGCCGCAGGTAGTCCGACGCCGGATACGCGACGGTTTCATATCCGGTTCGACCTCTCGCATCGGCCAGACAAGCCTGGAGTACCGCGTCGAATCGCTGCGGTCGGCGAAACGCATCCAGCGCTTCGAACAGGCTTACCAACTGTCCTGCGTCGAGTTGGCGAGCGCGGTGAATTTCGCCATGGTAACGCGCGATAACCACGCCCAGATCACGGCAATCATTGGGTACGCGCAAACGCGCGCAAAGCTTTTTTACCAGAATCACGCCGCGCGCTTCATGATCGGGATGATCGGGCCACGCTGCAGGAGGCGTCGTACCCTTGCCCAGATCGTGCACCAGCGCTGCAAAACGAACTGCCATGCTGAAGTGCTCATGCGCCGCATAATCGACCACCATCATGACATGCACTCCAGTATCAATCTCGGGGTGATGTTGCGCCGACTGCGGCACGCCAAACAAGGCATCCACCTCGGGCAGGAGGCGCGCTAACGCGCCGCACTCGCGCAAGGTCTCGAACATGCGCGACGGGCGGATTTCCAGCAGGCCGCGCGCCAATTCCTGCCATACGCGTTCCGCGACCAGATAATCGATCTCGCCATCGCTGACCATGCTCCGCATCAAATCCATGGTTTCCGGGGCAATGGTGAAATCGACGAATCGCGCCATGAAACGCGCCAC